>JANPAK010000379.1:0-3743 GCA_031429925.1 Variovorax sp. | reverse complement strand
TGCGTTTGCGTGTTTCATGCGGCAAGATCACATCGTCAATAAATCCGCGTGAGCCCGCCACGAAGGGGTTGGCAAAGCGCGCTTTGTATTCGGCTTCGCGCAGCGCTAATTTTTCAGGATCTTTCTTTTCTTCGCGGAAGATAATCTCGACCGCCCCCTTCGCGCCCATCACGGCAATCTCAGCATTGGGCCAAGCCAGATTCACATCGCCGCGCAGGTGCTTAGAGGCCATCACGTCGTATGCGCCGCCGTAGGCTTTACGGGTGATCACGGTGATCTTTGGCACGGTGGCTTCCGCATAAGCGTAAAGCAATTTCGCACCATGCTTAATGATGCCGCCATATTCTTGGCTGGTGCCGGGCATGAAGCCGGGCACGTCAACGAAGGTAATGATCGGAATATTGAAGGCATCGCAAAAGCGCACAAAGCGCGCGGCTTTGATAGAGCTTTTGATATCTAGGCAGCCTGCGAGCACCAAAGGCTGGTTAGCAACGATACCCACGCTTTGCCCATTCATCCGCGCAAAGCCAATCACGATGTTTTTCGCGTATTCAGGCTGCAGCTCAAAGAAATCACCATCGTCCACCGTTTTGAGAATCAATTCTTTGATGTCGTAAGGCTTGTTGGGATTCTCGGGCACGAGCGTATCCAAGCTCATGTCCATGCGATCCACCTTGTCGCCGCTTGGGCGCACCGGCGCTTTCTCGCGGTTCGAAAGAGGCAGGTAGTTGAAGAACCGACGCAACATGATTAGCGCCTCGACATCGTTGTCAAACGCAAGATCGGCCACGCCACTCTTGGTGGTGTGGGTGATTGCGCCGCCAAGTTCTTCCGCCGTCACTTCTTCATGCGTCACGGTTTTGACCACTTCCGGGCCCGTGACAAACATGTAGGAGCTGTCTTTGACCATGAAAATGAAATCGGTCATCGAGGGCGAATACACTGCGCCACCGGCGCTCGGCCCCATGATCATGCTGATCTGCGGCACGACACCGCTGGCCAGCACATTGCGTTGAAACACATCCGCATAGCCGCCCAGTGATGCCACGCCTTCTTGAATCCGCGCACCACCTGAATCATTCAGCCCAATCACTGGCGCACCCACCTTCATCGCCTGATCCATCACCTTGCAAATCTTCTCAGCATGCGCCTCAGAAAGAGCGCCGCCAAACACCGTGAAATCTTGGCTGAAGGCGAATGCGAGACGGCCATTGATCATGCCGTAGCCAGTGACCACACCATCGCCAGGAACACGCAAGTCTTGCATACCGAAGTCGGCGCAGCGGTGTTCGACAAACATGTCCCACTCTACAAACCTGCCTTCGTCAAACAAAATCTCCAGCCGCTCGCGAGCGGTGAGTTTGCCTTTGGCATGCTGCGCATCGATGCGCTTTTGCCCACCACCTAGCTTGGCGGCAGCGCGTTTGTGTTCGAGTTGTTCAAGGATGGATGGCATGATGGTCGGCTCGGATCAACGAAGGTTCAAGAGAATGATGACAGTGCATTGCGCACACGGTGGATGGCTTGCGCAGCGGCTTGCACGCTGATCGTGTCTTTGCCCCACGGTTTTCGCCGGGTGGGTAGAAAGCGTAGCCAAGCGAGTTTGCTCGCCTGATGGAGGAACGCTTGGCGAATCTGCGGCTGTTCCTGCGAAAAGAGTTGCGTCAGCGCTGCGTCGAGAACATCTGGCGGGGCTTCCAAGGTGTAGATGGTGCTTTGAAGATATATCAACCAGTCGCGCACTTGCGCGTCTTGCACGCTCATCACATCAGCTGGATCATCTTCAAAATCAATCACACCCGCGAATACGGGGGCTGCGCCATCGCGGTCAATGATCATGTTTCTGCCAAAACACTGGCTGAGGTACTGCCCCTTCGCATGCACCCGAACAATCTCCTCGGCAGCTGATTTCCATAGATCAAAAGCGGCAAAACCGCGCCCGTTCAACTGGTCGGTCAGGTGCGAAGACCCCAAATAGGTCATCACGAAGTAGTCGCGTGCGGCGTGTACTATTTTTGGCACCGGCAGGCCGCAATCAGCGAGCGCGTGCAGCCTGCGAACCTCCACCTCTTGCGAGCGTGCGCCGCCATACACCGGCACAGCCTTCATCATCGGTACGCGTAGCAAACGCGCGATCACATTGAGAATTCGGTGCATCCAAGGGCTACGCATAGGTCGATGCCCTTTAACAATAAGTTTGCCCTCGGGCAGATCGAAAATCTGCACGCGATGCGCACGCCAACCGCTTGCAGCCTCGATCGTGGCAATGGAGCCGACGCTGAGTTTACTCATGACGCGCCCCCACGAGCTGCACCATCAAGCAGTTGCCGCGCGGCCACTGAGGCTGGCAGCTGTCCGGTGCGGACTACGCTCTGGGTGTGGCTGAAGTGCTTTTGTACAAATGCATTCTGCAGGAAGTTGCGTTTCAAGCCAGCTTCGATACGCTCCCACATCCAGTTGACCGCCTGCTTCTGGCGGCGCTCGGCTGATTGCCCATCGGCCTTGTTTCGCGCATTGAGTTTGCAAACCACATCCCAAAAATCTCTGACACCATTGCCTTTGAGCGCGGACAACTGCATCACGCGCTGGGTGGCATCCCGATGGGTGCGTTCGTCATGCGGATTGCGTCCATGGTTCTCAAAAATTCTTAGGCTACTCGTGATCTGAGCCTGCGCTCGGGTGGCAGCATCAGGGTCTAAGTCGGCCTTATTGATCACCACCAAATCCGCCAACTCCATCACGCCTTTCTTGATGGCCTGCAAGTCGTCCCCGGCATTGGGTAGCTGCATCAGAATGAAAAGATCCGTCATGCCAGCCACGGCAATTTCGCTCTGACCCACGCCCACGGTCTCCACAATCACGATGTCATATCCTGCGGCCTCGCAAACGAGCATAGCCTCACGGGTCGATTCGGTCACACCGCCAAGCGTGCCGCGCGATGGACTGGGCCGTATGAACGCATTGTCTTGCGCGGAGAGTTGCTCCATTCGCGTTTTGTCTCCCAAGATAGATCCGCCCCCCAACGAGCTAGACGGATCAACGGCCAAAACCGCTACACGATGGCCCTTCTCGATCAGTTGCAGCCCCAGAGTTTCGATGAATGTACTTTTCCCAACGCCAGGCACACCGCTGATGCCGAGTCGGAGGCTGTTGCCGGTTTGAGGCAGCAAGGCCGTGAGCAGCGCATCAGCTTCCGTGCGATGGTCTGATCGGCTGGACTCAAGCAGAGTAATCGCTTTGGCCATGGCGCGGCGCTGAGCCATGTCGCTCGATTGCAGAATGTCTTGCAATAAATGGTGCACGTCTACTTTCAAAGCAGCAGTCAAGCCAGCGCCTTGCGAATCTGCTCGAGCACATCCTTCGCGCTGGCCACAATCGGTGTGCCGGGGCCGTAGATGCCTTTGACGCCAGCCTCATAAAGAAACTCATAGTCTTGGCGCGGAATCACGCCGCCGACGAAAACGATGATGTCATCTGCGCCTTGCTTTTTGAGTTCTGCAATGATCGCTGGAACCAAAGTTTTATGGCCTGCGGCCAGAGTGGACACGCCCACAGCATGCACATCGTTTTCAATCGCCTGCCGCGCACATTCCTCCGGCGTTTGAAAGAGCGGCCCCATATCCACATCAAAGCCTAAATCAGCGTAGGCAGTGGCCACAACTTTTGCGCCACGATCATGCCCGTCTTGCCCTAATTTTGAAATCATCACACGCGGGCGGCGGCCTTGCGCTTCGCCGAATGCG
>JANPAK010000378.1:0-4792 GCA_031429925.1 Variovorax sp. | reverse complement strand
CAACTGACAGTTTGTTAGACCGCGCGGGCCATCACCAATGCGCGGATCTCCTTCACACCAACTTGCCGTAGAGCGGCAGCAGCAGCACTGATCGTGGCTGTGGTGGTGGCAACATCGTCGATGAGGATCACGGACTCACCTTTCAAGATGCCCACTTTGGAGGGAGGCACTGCGAAAGCATGCCTCAAGTTGTGAGCGCGGCTATCACGTGGTAGGTTGGCTTGGATCGCCGTGTTCTTGACGCGCAGCAGCAGATCACCATCCAAGCGTGGGTGGCCAGGGAATAGGGCGTGCGCAAGGGCGCTGGCTTGGTTAAACCCTCTTTCGCGTTGCCGGTCGGGGTGCAGTGGCACTGGGATCAACCAACTCTTTTGAGCCTCGCGCAATGCGGCTTGCAAAGAAGCGTCTTGCCGCGCGACCTCTTTCATAACGTAGGCTAGGCAGTGGGCGAGGGAGGGTTGCGCCGTAAGGTCACCGCTGTCGGAATACTTGAAGCGTTGCAGCAAAAGTTGCCAAGGATAAGCGTAATCCACAGCGGCGTGACAAGCGTCTAGGGCACTACCCATGCTCAAGCAGTTTCCGCAGCGCGGCAACGGCCCTTCGGCGCTCGTTGCCACACCAAACACCGGCACCGCGCACGTTGCGCAGCGAAGGCGAGGCTTGGCGAATTGCGACAGGCAGTCGTCGCAGACCGATTGCTGGCCCCAGCGATGACACACCCAGCATGTGCTGGGCAGCAGCTTCTGGAGGCTTGATCCGGCACGAGACAGCAATTTGGGAAACACAGGCTCAATATACTCGAGGCCATGACAGAACCCGAAGCAGTCGCCCCGCCGCTTGACGCTCGCGCAGCGCAGCGCTGGCAGTTGATTACCCACCGACAAGCCTTGCAGTCGGGCGCGCCATGGCTCCATCAGGAAGTTGGTGAGCGGATGGCTCAGCGCTTAGGCTGGATCAAGCGGCAACCAAAGAGCTGGGTGAACTGGCGCCCATGGTCATCTGGTCCAAAGGTTCATGCTCAAGTTTGTGCCCAGTATCCAGATTCTGAAGCGTATCTGGCACCAGCCCTTATGGAGTCTGTGCAAAACGCTCAGAAATTGATAGCAAGTCAAGGCTTCATCCAGCAATGGATTGGACGACTTAAAGGCCAAGCCTCTCGCATGCTGAAACCGGTGCAAGACGGCGGTGCTCATATGGTTTGGTCCAACATGTCTTTGCACGCCGAGCCTGATCCTAGTGGAACAGTCGCCGTCTGGCATCGTATGCTCGCGACTGATGGCTACCTGATGTTCTCCTGTCTCGGCCCCGACACGGTGCTTGAGTTGCGGCATGCGTTCCGATCTAGGGGGTGGGGCCCACCCGCTCACCCGCTCACCGACATGCATGATTGGGGCGACTTACTGGTGTCCACTGGATTTGCCGAACCTGTCATGGACATGGAGCGCATTACTCTGAGCTTTGCGACTCCTGAGCGGGCACTGCAAGAACTGCGTGGTTTGGGTCGCAATCTTCACCCACTGCGGTTTCAAGGATTGCGAGGCCGCGATTGGCATAACGAGCTTCTTCAATCGCTGGAGGCGCTACGCCAGCCACACGGCAGTATTGAGCTAACCTTTGAGGTGATTTACGGGCATGCATTTAAACCGGCGCCGCGCTTGAAAGTGAGCGCGGAGTCTGCCATTTCATTGCGCGATATGCGCGTTATGCTTGGGCAACCCAAGCGACGTTGAAACCCTTAGAACACAAATTCTGTAGGTTTGACCAGCCTTTGCCCGAAGCGACGGGTAAACCCGAGCTACAATTCAACATGTCAGGGGGGAGCGATTTTTCCCTTGATACGGGTATCTCCCCGCGCCTTTTGCCTAGTGTTGACCATGTCGCATTTTGCGTTTCAAGATCGCGTGTTTCGTTTTGCCACGGTCACCCCTCAGCAAATTCATTGGAAGCTGCTGAAAAACTGCTCGGTTACCCCCAAGCAGTTGGGTTGGTTTTATGTGTCACTGTGCATCGTATCCCTAGGGATTTCCACGATGTTCTGGATGCTAGGTGCCAAAATGATCACCCCGTTTGCTTTGCTGGAACTGACTGTCGTCGGTGTGGCCTTGCTGGTGTATGCCCGCCATGCCACCGATGGTGAACGTTTGATACTGCAAGGTGACCAGCTCTTGGTCGAACGAAGCCACGCGGGCAAGGTCTCGCGGGCCCAGTTCAACCGTGAAACGGTGCGCGTGGAGCCACACATTGACGATCGGTCACTCATTGAGTTGTCCGGTCAGGGCAGGAGAGTTCACGTTGGGCGGCATGTGAGGCCTGAGCTGAGGCCTTACCTTGCCAGAGAATTGCGCATGGCCTTGCGCGCTACCTAAACCGGTTTGGGTGGGTAAAAGGTTGTGCGGACGGATTTGTTTTTTGAAGATTTGGTTTTGAAGACTTGAGAGAAGCGATGATGATCAAAAAAATCTCTAGCAAGCTGCAGGCAATGATGCTTTCTGCTGGTGTGTTCGCCACAACGGCTGCTTGGGCGGTGAATGATTTGCCAGGCGGCCCCGCCGTTCGTCAACTGAACTTGCACCCACCTGTGACCAAAATTGCTGAAGAGCAGCATTGGTTGCATTGGTACATCATGATCATCTGCATTGCCATCTTTTTGCTGGTGTTCGGTGTGATGTTTTATTCGGTCTGGAAACATCGAAAATCAGTCGGCCACAAAGCGCAGGAGTTGCCCGAGCCTCTGTGGGTGGAAATTGGCTGGACCATTGTCCCTTTCATCATCGTGATCTTCATGGCCTTGCCCGCCACCAAAGTGTTGGTGGCGCAGAAAGACACAACCAATGCTGACCTGACCATTAAAGCCACTGGGCACCAGTGGAAATGGGGTTATGACTACATCAAAGGCGAGGGCGAAGGCCTTGGCTTTCTGTCAACTTTGGATGTCTCCCATCGCATCTTGTCTGATTCTGGTTTGCCCGATGGCAAAGCTCCAGACAACTATCTGCTCAAGGTCGATAACCCTTTGGTCGTCCCCGTTGGAAAGAAAATCCGAATCATCACGACGGCCAATGACGTGATCCATGCGTGGATGGTGCCAGCTTTTGGCGTCAAGCAAGATGCCATCCCTGGGTTCGTGCGTGACACTTGGTTCCGCGCTGAAAAAACTGGCGATTTCTATGGCCAGTGCGCCGAGCTTTGCGGTAAAGAACACGCTTACATGCCTATTCATGTGAAAGTTGTGACGACTGCTGAATACACGGCTTGGGTCGACACCGAGAAGAAAAAGGCTGCAGCTAAAGCCGATGACCCGTCCAAAGTGTGGAACTTGACTGATATGCTGGCTCGAGGCGAAAAGGTCTATAACGCGAACTGTATTGCTTGCCACCAGGCCAGCGGTAAAGGCGCCGGTGCCATCAAAGCCCTCGATGGCAGCGATGTGGTGGTGAATGATCCAGCTAAACAGATTCAGATCTTGCTCAACGGCCAAAACAATGGCGCGATGCCAGCTTGGAAGCAGCTCTCAGATACGGAAATTGCCGCGGTGATTACGTTCACCAAAAACAGCTGGTCAAACAAGACCGGAAAAGTTGTGCAGCCCGCGGACATAACCGCTGCACGTAAGTAATCATCACCACACCATCACAGAGGTTAAAACATGAGCGCAGTTCTTGACCAACACGGCCACGATCACCACGATGACCATCACCATGCTCCTGCCGGCTGGAGGCGTTGGGTCTATGCCACCAACCACAAAGACATTGGCACCTTGTATTTGCTGTTTTCGTTTGCCATGCTGATGGTCGGCGGTGTGTTGGCTTTGGCCATCCGCGCCGAGCTGTTTCAGCCAGGTCTGCAACTGGTCAATCCTGAGTTGTTCAATCAGTTCACGACGATGCACGGCATCATCATGGTGTTTGGCGCGATCATGCCTGCCTTCGTCGGTTTTGCAAATTGGATGATTCCGCTCCAAATTGGCGCTGGCGATATGGCCTTCGCCCGCATGAATAATTTCTCGTTCTGGCTCATGATCCCCGCTGCGCTCACGCTCACGGCCAGTTTCTTCATGCCCGGCGGCGCGCCTGCTGCGGGTTGGACGCTCTACGCTCCTCTGACCCTGCAAATGGGTCCGAGCATGGACGCAGCGATTTTTGCGATGCACATCTTGGGTGCAAGCTCCATCATGGGCTCGATCAACATCATCGTGACGATTCTGAACATGCGTGCCCCTGGCATGACGCTGATGAAGATGCCGATGTTTTGCTGGACTTGGTTGATCACGGCTTACCTGCTGATCGCTGTGATGCCCGTGCTCGCTGGCGCGATCACCATGACGCTCACGGACCGCCATTTCGGCACCAGTTTCTTTAACCCCGCTGGCGGCGGCGACCCAGTGCTGTATCAGCACATCTTCTGGTTCTTCGGTCACCCCGAGGTGTACATCATGATCTTGCCGGCCTTCGGCATCGTGAGCCAGATCATCCCCGCGTTCGCACGCAAGAAGCTGTTTGGCTACGCATCGATGGTGTACGCCACGTCTTCGATTGCGATTTTGTCCTTCATCGTGTGGGCGCATCACATGTACACCACGGGCATTCCAGTCACGGGGCAGTTATTTTTCATGTACGCCACGATGTTGATCTCTGTGCCAACAGGTGTGAAAGTGTTTAACTGGGTCGCCACGATGTGGAAGGGCTCGATGACGTTTGAAACCCCCATGCTGTTTGCGGTGGGTTTCATCTTCGTGTTCACCATTGGCGGTTTCACAGGTTTGATTTTGTCGCTCGCCCCAATTGACTTGCAA
>JANPAK010000377.1:0-2925 GCA_031429925.1 Variovorax sp. | reverse complement strand
GCGCTGCTGATGAACACGCCTGCATCGATGAGCTTGTCCAGATCAATCCCGGTTTCAATGCCCATGCCGTGCAGCATGTACACCAAATCCTCCGAGGCGACATTGCCCGTTGCGCCCTTGGCATACGGGCAGCCGCCGAGGCCAGCCACTGAGGATTGGAAATTCCACACGCCCATTTGCAGCGCGGCCAAGGTATTGGCGAGCGCTTGTCCGTAAGTGTCGTGAAAGTGCCCGCAGACATCATCAATGCAGAAATGCAGGAGCGCCGCCTCAAAAGCACGCTGCACTTGACGCGCCGTACCCACACCAATCGTGTCCGCCACATCGACCCTCTCGACGCCAATGCCCTTCATGAGTCCCGCGAGATATTCCACGCGAGAAGGCGCAATCTCACCTTCATATGGGCAGCCGACCGTGCAGCTCATCGCGCCGCGCACGGCAATGCCTTGCGCTTTGGCTGCGGCCACCACGGGAGCGAAGCGTTCGATGCTTTCTGCAATCGAACAATTGATGTTTTTCTGACTGAAAGCTTCGCTCGCCGCACCGAAGACAACGATCTCATCGGGTTTGATGGCTGCGTTAGCCACTGCCGCTTCAAAACCCTTGAGATTGGGCGTGAGCACTGAGTAGCGCACACTGGCTTTGCGCTCAATGCCCGCCATGACCTGCGCGTTGTCGGCCATTTGCGGCACCCACTTCGGGCTCACATAGCTGGTCACTTCGATCTCACGCAAACCCGCCGCTTGCAACCGATGCACCAGCTCGATCTTTACCGCGGCGTCAATGATCTGCTTTTCATTCTGCAAGCCATCGCGGGGGCCGACATCGACGAGTTTGACGTGGGTGGGAATTTTCATGACGTCCTCACATCAAGCCGCCAGCTTGATCAGCTCAGCACCCTCGGCCACCTGATCGCCAGCGGCGTACAAAATCTCCGCCACCATACCGTCTTTCGGTGCGGCAATCGTATGCTCCATCTTCATCGCCTCCATCACGGCTAGCGTCTGCCCCGCTTTGACCGCGTCACCAGCCTTCACCGCAAACGAGACCAACTTGCCCGGCATCGGCGCGGTCAAGCGACCGACACTCGCACCGCCTTCTGCGATCTGAAGAAAAGGATCAATTGCTATTATTTTAGTAGCCCCTTGCGCAGTAAATATATGGGCTAGATAGCCTTTTTCATGCACAACGGCATGCACTGAGACCGTCAAGCGGTGGTTGGCAAAGCTCAGTTTCACATCTTCGCCATCACTTTCGCAACTGAGCAAATCTGCCATCGCTTGGCCACCGTGTGTGAGCTGAAGGCGCAGAGCGCCATCGTGCAGATAGGTCAATTCAGCCTGCACCGCCTCTTCATGCCATTCAAAAGCAAACGACCGCGTGGCCAAGCCAAACGGCCGCCAACCATCTCGTTGGCTGAAAGGATCAGCCGTTTGCTGCCCACGCTCCGCCATCAACACATGAGCAATCCACGCAGATATTGCCACGGCGAGGGGCAGTTTTTCCTGATGAAACAGCGCTTTTTCTTCTCTTTGAATCAACGCCGTATCCAGTTTGGCTTGTGCAAACGCATCACTCGCCACCGCATGCCGCAGAAACTGGACATTGGTCGCTAGCCCCACGATGTGCGTTTGGCTCAGCGCGCGATCCATCCTCGCCAACGCCTCCTCGCGCGTCGTGCCGTGCACGATCAGCTTGGCGATCATCGAGTCATAAAACGGCGAAATCGCATCACCTTCACGCACGCCATCGTCGATGCGTAGCTCGCTTCTTTCAAAAGCAGAATGCACTGGCTTGCGGTAAACCTTGAGCACGCCCGTCGCCGGCAGAAAATTATTGTCTGGGTTTTCTGCGCAAATCCGCGCTTCAATCGCGTGGCCATGAATGCGCAAATCACTTTGCTGCAAGGGCAGCTTCTCATTGGATGCCACGCGCAGTTGCCATTCCACCAAGTCCAAGCCCGTGATCGCCTCCGTCACCGGATGCTCCACCTGCAAGCGGGTGTTCATCTCCATGAAGTAAAACTTCATCTTCTCGGGTTGCTCGTAGCCCCCGGTTTGCTCCACGATGAATTCCACCGTGCCCGCACCGGTGTAATTCACCGCGCGCGCCGCATCCACCGCCGCCTTGCCCATGGCCTCGCGCATGGCTTGCGGCAAGCCCGGTGCAGGCGCTTCTTCCAACACCTTTTGATGCCGCCGCTGCACGGAGCAATCGCGCTCAAACAGATACACGTAATTCCCATGCGCATCGCCAAACACTTGGATCTCTATATGGCGCGGGCGCTGCACGTATTTTTCGATCAATACCGCATCATCGCCAAAACTGTTGATGGCTTCGCGCTTGCAAGAAGCCAGCGCGGAAGTGAAATCTTCCGATCGCTCCACAATGCGCATCCCCTTGCCGCCGCCGCCCGCACTGGCCTTGATGAGCGCGGGGTAGCCAATACGGTCGGCTTCTTTTTGCAGCAACGCCTCATCTTGGTTCGCACCGTGATAGCCCGGCACCAGCGGCACGCCCGCCTTCTCCATGAGTTGCTTGGATTCTGCCTTCAAGCCCATCGCCTTGATCGCCGAAGGCGGCGGGCCGATAAACACCAAGCCAGCGTCCGCGCAGGCTTGCGCGAACTCTTCGTTTTCACTCAAAAAGCCATAGCCCGGATGGATCGCCTGCGCGCCCGTGGCCTTAGCCGCAGCCAAAATCGCCCGCCAGCGCAGATAGCTTTCCTTAGGCGAATTCCCCTCGCCCTCGCCGATATACACCGCTTCATCACATGCAGCCACGTGCTTGGCCTGCGCATCGGCTTTGGAATACACCGCCACAGTTTGGATAGCCATTTTGCGAGCCGTCGCTGCAACCCGGCAAGCGATCTCGCCACGGTTAGCGATCAAGATTTTTGTGAACATAAGCAGCTACGCAGACGAA
>JANPAK010000376.1:0-9300 GCA_031429925.1 Variovorax sp. | reverse complement strand
GAAGATCAACGACAAGCATATTGAGACGATCGTGCGTCAGATGTTGCGTCGTGTGGTGATCGACAACGTAGGCGGATCAAAGTACATTGCTGGAGAACAGGTAGAGCGCTCCGAGCTTCTGGATACCAATGATGCACTGCGTGCTGAAAACAAGTTGCCAGCAACTTACACCAACTTGCTACTCGGCATTACCAAGGCATCGTTGTCGACAGATAGCTTTATCTCAGCCGCGTCGTTCCAGGAAACAACTC
Source organism: Variovorax sp. (assembly GCA_031429925.1). Taxonomy (GTDB): domain Bacteria; phylum Pseudomonadota; class Gammaproteobacteria; order Burkholderiales; family Burkholderiaceae_C; genus JANMDU01. Next base: position 9,049 of record JANPAK010000376.1, on the reverse strand, counting down.
GCGTTCTTACCGAAGCTGCAATCATGGGTAAGCGCGACGGGCTCCGTGGACTCAAGGAAAACGTGATTGTGGGCCGTTTGGTGCCTGCCGGTACCGGCATGGCATATCACAAAGCGCGAAAAGCCAAAGAAGCTATGGACGACGCAGAACGTCGTGCCATTGCCGACGCCGAAGCCGCCGAACTTGCTGGAGATGACAGCACAACGGAGGCTAGTGAAGCCGCATAGACGAGGCTCAGCGATCTGACCGTCAGTGGAGGATCATGGAAGATAGCGACTTGGGGAAACCCTAGTCGCTATTTTTTCGAGTGGTTAGCCCATGGTCAAAAACGGCTAGCAACTGAAAACTAGCCCGCTAAAGCTTCCAAAAGCTCGGTCTCAAATTCGATTTGTTTTCTATTTTGTTGAAGCTCTGAGCCGTCAATCAAGAAGGTATCTTCCACCCGCTCCCCCAAAGTCATCACTTTGGCCAGTTGCAAATTTATTCTGTGATGCGCCAATACTCTGGCAATTCGATAAAGAAGACCGCTGCGATCACTGCAACTGACTGAAAGAAGCCAGTGCTGAGCCTTTTCATCAGGCTCAAGACTTACCCTTGGCGCGATAGGAAAGCTCTTGACGCGTCGCGATACACGAGCCTGGGCTGGTATCGGAAGCAGACCTTGCCTACTAAGTGTGCGAGGAAGCTCCGTTTCAATCATTTGCATGAACTCGCGATGATGTTCGCTCAAGGTATTGCTGACCACTTGGAAAGTATCCAAGGCATAGCCATTGTTGGCGGTATGGATTCGGGCGTCGAGGATGGAAAACCCCTTGCTGTCAAAAAACCCACAAATGCGTGCGAAAAGATCACTTTGATCAGGTGTATACACCAGAACTTGAATACCTTCACCTATCGGCGAAACACGAGCCCGAACAATAGCGGAGTGGTTCAATCCATCTTCGACCATTGACGCAGGTAACGAGCCCGGTGACCTGAGAGACCTGGGATGCTGCAAAACCACATGCGGCGAGAGTTGCCGAGCATGCCAAGCGATGTCGCTGCCGTCATGGCGCATGAAATAGCTCACGTCCAAGGTGCTCCAAAGTGCTTTCTCAGAACCGTGCGGCATGGCGTGCAACGCGAGATTCTCGAGCGCTTCAGTCTTGCGGGCTTGCACCTCAGCACTCGCATCCGGCGCTCGGCCACCGAGCACCCGCAGTGTCAGGCGATATAGATCCTCTAGAAGCTTTCCTTTCCAGGCGTTCCAGACTTTTGGACTGGTGCCTCGGATGTCAGCGACCGTGAGTAAGTAAAGCGCGGTCAGGTTGCGTTCATTCCCAACCCGTTTCGCAAACGCGTAAATGACATCGGGATCGCTGAGATCTTGCTTCTGAGCGAACGAACTCATCATTAAATGATGCTTCACTAGGAAACCAATCAGTTGCTCCTCGTCTTTTCCGATGGCGTGGTTTCGACAAAATTTGCGAACTTCAAGAGCACCCAAATCAGAGTGATCCCCACCTCGCCCTTTTGCGATATCGTGAAACAGCGCTGCAACATAGAGAATCCAAGGCTTATCCCAACCGGCGGCCAACTGGCTGCAAAACGGGTATTCATGCGCATGCTCCGCCATGAAGAAGCGCCGCACGTTGCGCAGTACCATCAGGATATGTTGATCAACCGTGTACACATGGAAGAGGTCGTGCTGCATCTGCCCGACGATCTTGCGAAATACCCAAAGATATCGACCCAGAACCGACGTTTGGTTCATCATGCGCGATGCGCGCGTGATCCCTTGCGGTGATTGAAGAATGCGCATGAAGGTTGCGCGATTGACGGGATCTCGGCGAAACTGAGCATTCATTGCCCGCCGAGCATTGAACAAAGCGCGCAGCGTGCGCGCCGACAATCCTCGGATGCCAACAGTTGTCTGGTACAGATGAAAGGTCTCCAAAATCGCATGTGGATGCTTTGCATAGACATCATCTGACGCAACTTCAATCATCCCAGCTTTCTCAAAAAATCGCTCGTTGATTGGCCGCAATGATTGGGTCTGCGGAAACAGGCGCTCTTCAATATTTAGCAAGACAATCTGAGTCAGTTGGGTGACAGCCTTGGCCGCCCAGTAGTAGCTCTTCATGAGTTTTTCGCTGGATTTTCGCTGCGCCTGATGCTCCCCCGTGGCCACGTAGCCGAAGCTTAGAGCGACAGCGGTTTGTAGATCAAAGACCAACCGATCTTCCCGCCGCCCGGCCGCAATGTGCAATCGTGCTCTCACAAGCGAAAGCAAAGCTTCGTTGCGTTTGAGCTCGCGAGCCTCGCGAACCGTGATCAGACCCTTGCGCGAAAGCTCATCCCAGCTTTTGCCGTAGCCCGCTGCATTGGCGACCCAACGCAGCAGCTGCAAATCACGTAGCCCACCGGGAGACTCTTTGCAATTGGGCTCGAGTGCGTAAGGCGTATTCTCGAATTTCGTGTGGCGCTGTCGCATTTCCAAGGATTTACCAGTGAAAAAGGCTTGGGAGTCAACGGCTGCAAGAAACGCCTGCACAAAACCCGAATACTGCCGAGTCGAACCCGTTACAAGCCGTGACTCGAGCAGACTGGTTTGCACAGTGATATCTTTGGCAGCTTCGCTGAGGCATTCGTGGACGGTACGTACGCTGGAGCCAATTTCTAAGCCGTTATCCCAGCATCCAGTGATGAATTGGCCAACGCTCACCTTGAAGTGCTCGTCCGATTCAGCACTCATATTCGCTGGCAGCAAGACCAGCACATCGATGTCAGAGTGAGGGAACAACTCCGCCCGCCCGTAGCCGCCTACCGCGATCAGAGAAACCTGCCCGGAAAAAGCAGCTTCATTCCAAAGGGCTTTCAGCGTTTCATCTGCAAGCGCAGCGAGTTCGCGAAGTTGCAACTTGACGCTGCGCGTCGACGCTCCCGTCGATGCAATTTTCCCTAAGATCAGCGCCTTTTTGTAGCGAAATTCACTTCTAGCTACCATATTCATTGCGTAGAGCGCTATTAGATATGCAGCAAATCAAGTGACTGACAACGCAGGTGTGGCGACCCAAACTGGGGGGGCAGGCGAACCAGAAGATACCGTCATGAGCTCGAAACCCGTTTCTGTCACCAGCACAGTGTGTTCCCACTGTGCAGATAAAGAATGATCTTTGGTCACAATCGTCCAGCCATCGCCGAGTTCGCGAATATCTTTTCGGCCTACGTTAATCATTGGCTCAATCGTAAATGTCATCCCCGGAGACAACTCTTCGCCGGTGCCAGCTTTGCCATAGTGCAGCACCTGCGGCTCTTCGTGAAACTTCTGGCCAATCCCATGACCGCAAAACTCACGAACGACGCTATAGCCTTGGCTTTCAGCGAAGCGCTGAATGGCGGCACCGATATCGCCTAAGCGAGCGCCGGGCTTGACTTTGACGATGCCATGCCACATTGATTCATAGGTGAGTGCGGACAGCCGCTTTGCGAAAGGTGAACATTCGCCGACCAGAAACATGCGGCTTGTGTCGCCGTGCCATCCCTCCTTGATCACCGTCACATCGATGTTGACAATGTCTCCTTTTTTAAGTGCCTTTGCACTGGGTATGCCATGGCATACGACATGGTTGACTGAAGTACAAATGGCACCAGGGAATGGCGGGTAGCCAGGCGGCGCATAGCCCACAGTCGCAGACTTGCAACCTTGAACGTTAATGATGAAGTCAAGGGCAAGTTTGTCCAGCGCCAGTGTGGTGACGCCTGGTTTAACGAACGGCGTCAAGTAGTCGAGCACTTCAGAGGCGAGTCGACCTGCTAAACGCATGCCATCGACGCCAATTTGATCTTTGATAGTAAAACTCATTTTTCTCTCTTGGTAGATTATCTCCGCTTTGCCTGTTCCGGTTCAGACTTGGCCATGAATGGGCGAATTAGCAGTGATTTTGTAAGAAATCGTCTGTATTTCGTAAAAACAACTGTCAAATTTACCGGGTGCGGCTACACAGTTCTTGATCATTTCTATGCAATGGAGGACTTCACTTACATTTTCGAGGTTTACCATGAACGATTGGTCTCTTGCGAACCAAACCTTTCCCTGCGATCCAGATATCTCAGGGCATCTACACCATCGAATAGAGCGCGATTTCGCTGATCGATGGAATCGCCAATGGGGCGGGCGATCGTTGCTTCACGGACTGACGCCAGGCCCCGATGCAGTGCGTCTGAATGGCAACGATTACTTGGCGTTGACTGGTCACCCAGATATTGTGCGGGCACAGACAGATGCCATCCGACACGACAAGGAATTCGCAATTCAGTCTAGCGTGTTCCTGCATGGCGAGCACCCCGTCCGCGCCTTCGAGCAAAGCCTCGCTCATTGGATGGGAAAAGAGGATGGGCTGATTTGTCAGTCAGGCTACACAGCCAATCTTGGCTTGCTTCAAGCAATTGCTGACGAATCAACGCCAGTCTATATCGACACACTAGCCCACATGTCACTTTGGGAGGGCGCTCGGTCTGCCAAAGCGCCAGCGCAGCCGTTTAGGCATAACGATGCCGCCCACCTAGCACGCTTGGTAGCGCGCAACGGCCCGGGCATTGTGATCGTCGATTCGGTCTACAGCACAACCGGAGCCCTTTGTCCGCTGGCTGATATCGTTGAGGTGGCGCGCAAAGCTGGCTGCATGATCTTGGTGGACGAGTCCCATTCACTGGGTACGCACGGACCCGGCGGGGCGGGCCTTTGTGCGGAGCTAGGCCTATCTCAAGAAGTGCATTTCATTACAGCGAGTCTTGCAAAGGCGTTTGCAGGTCGTGCAGGCTACTTTACCGTCCCTGCGGCTATGCGCAACTACGTGCTCAGCTTCAGCTATCCCAATATGTTTAGTTCGTGCTTATTGCCGCACGAAATCGCAGCGCTGTCTGCGACGCTTGAAGTGATCAAGCGCAGCGACGTTGAGCGCCTACATTTGCATCGTTCAGCAAATTTTTTACGTGAAGGATTGTCAGACTTGGGTTATCCTGTGCATCAAGGTACCGAGCAAATTATTGCGCTTGAATGCGGAACAGAGCCTGCAACAATGCATCTCAGGGATTTGCTTGAAGAGCGTGGCGTGTTTGGTGCGGTCTTTTGTGCCCCTGCTACAAGCCGCAACCGTACGATGGTGAGGTTGACAGTCAGCAGTGCGCTAGCGGAAGCGGAAATTGACCACACTCTGGCGGTGGCAGCAGAGATAGCACCACAAACGCGCCCATGGGACTGGCCCATCGCAAGGCGAGCGGCAATGACGCAACGAGCAACTGCTGAGCAAGAAGCTATTGCTGCATAGTGTCGTCGATTCACTCACCGTCGACCTTGCGCTTCGGCAAGCTGTTTAGGAACGCGCGGTAACCGAGGCCAATGGTCCCAAGGGTGTTTTGTGGGAAGTGGGCGGCGATCAAATGACCACCTGTTCCGAAAGCTATCGCGTCTGTGCAGTGCGGAGCTTCATCTGCTCGACAGGCTTGCAGCCATTCGGCATTACTGAGTTTGGCGCCTACGGCAATCGCTGCGATACTGGCTTCATCATGCCCGGCTGCTCTTGCCAAATCCACCGACGCTGCTAAATCCTTATGCATCTCAAATTGCAACCAGTGCGCTTGGCCTGATGCGTCAAGCGAAAGCATGCCAAAGGGTTCGGGCAGCACCACGTATTCAACGCATTCGTTCGCTCTCAGCCAATCGTGCAATGACTGTTGGACCACGCGGTCTTTAACCACCAGCTGTTGACTCCGTCGAAGCGCATTGCGCCAGACTCCATCGTGAAGATCCATCGGAGCGAAGTAGTGTTGTCTTAGCGCACCAATGAGTTGTTGTACTAAGTCGGGATGCTGTTTGGTAATGAAGCGGTCAATCAATCCGTCGTTAAAAGCTTGTACAGCGGTATGCTCATCTGCTTTGCCCGTCAGCAGCACTCGAAACGGAGGCCACGCGGGGCTTGCTTTAAGAACCTGAAGGCCGTTTGCAGCTGGCATGGCGTAGTCAACCACCGCAATGGTTGGCAAACTGTAGCGAACGTGGTGGGAGCGCCAGTAATCAAGTACCAATGTCGGAAGTGACTTTCCTTGGTGCCATCCGCTGATCATGTCCTGATGCTGAACAACGTCCTCCTCCCATAGCACTGATTGGGCATTAATCTGCTCGAGATAGTCCCGCGTACGTGTATGGAATCGGATACACCAGTCCCCGGGAAGCACTATCGCTAGCATTTCCAGATAGGGCGTTTCATCGTCAAGAAACACTAAGCTGCTAGGCCGGTGATAAAGGGGGAACGTCATGTTGAGGTGGTGTTTCTGGGGCGGGTGCAGTTTGACTAGGCATTTGCAGGATAAATGTGGCACCCAATGCTGGCTCAGAATGGACCATGATCGTGCCTTCGGCAGCTTGGACCACTTGCTTGCAAAACGCCAAGCCAAGCCCATGGCCCGTCTCATTCGATGTTGAGAAAAATGGCTCAAAAATAATCTTCATTTGGCTGGCGTTGATACCTACACCGCGATCTGAGATTTGTATCCGGCCTATCGAATCTCGCGTCCCGATCTCGATGCGTATATCGCCAAATGCACAGCGTGATTGCGCGACTTTGAGGGAGTGCATCGCATTCTTGATCAAGTTATCGAGAACTTGTTTGAACTGCCGCGAAGAGCCAAAAAACCAAAAATTAGCATGCAGTAACAGCTGTACGCATTGACGCTCTTTACTCGAGCCAAAAGGGTACTCTTCAAGGGTCTTTTGCACCAATGCGTGAGCTGAAATGAGCTCTACAGATTGAGGTTGATGGGTGTAGCGCGCATTGGCCATTTGAAGATCAATATGGTGATTGATAGTGCGATTGAGCACATCCATCCGACCAGCCAACTCATTCAGACGTTGTACCTTGAGGGCATCAATACCCGTGAGCTGGTTGCGAAGCGCCTGCGCAATGAGAGCCAGCGTTGCCAAAGGTGTCCTCAATTCGTGGGCCATGATCCCAATGACGGTCAAAGAGTGACGTAGCCTCTCACGCCGCAAATTGGCGCTGGACAGGGCGAGTAACGCTGCGCTGACCCATGCGAACACAAAAACAACCGCGTGCTCATTCGGTAAAGCGTTTAAATGGCCCAGCTGTGCGAATGCGATGACACTGGCAGCAAAGGCGCCAGCTGCCAACCCTAAGGTACCTATTCGCCAGTCCGTCAAGTTGTAGTAAACCACAATCATCGTGGCGACCGTAGCCATCCACATCGCTGAACCGGAGTTCATCAAGTACATCCAAACAAAGAAAAAGGGCAATTGCAGCCAACATACGCCCGAAAAATACAGCTTGAGAACCGGGGAGTTGGTTTGGGTACCTGGTGGAAGCAAGATCAGGCCAAGACCAGTGGTCGCGATCAAAAAACGTACCTGCCAGTTTTCGAAAGGTTGTGGGAATACATAAGTCCAAAGCCACCAACAACTCGCATGGCCAATGACGGTGAAAACGCCCAACCATTGCAAACGCCGGCGGGACGGATGCAGGATGACCTCCATCTCCGGCACGACGAGCCAATCGCGAAACAGTTTAAGCGTACGGGACATGACGGACATGTTTGATGAATACTTTTGAACTAAAGCAAGGTGATTGGGCGGACGCTGAACACTTTCATGTTCCTTATTGTGAGCTTGTTTTGATTGAAAGGCATACTTAGGGGATGTCCCATCCTGCCAATTTTGACAGTGTCATCCTTGACGGCCTTTTGGCCGATTGGATGGCTGCGTTGAAATCTGAGGCCGTTGAGGCATTGGTCGTTCTTGGTCCTCAAGTGCAAGGCAGTCAAATTTCTCGTCAGGTCATGGCAGTGCATCCGCCTCGACTTGAAGCCATGGCCCAGGCCCTTGCTGCGAGCGAAGAGTTTGGCAAAGACTGGATCGAGTCCGAGTCGCCATTGGCGCTTTGGCAGGACATTTCGCGAGGCAGCTACGCGACTTTAAGCCGGTGGCGCGTGTTGGCGTTGTCCCATGGGCTGCAATCTGTGGTTCGGGTCGCATTCCCGTTGCCGGGTGGGCAAGCGTTTGAGTGCTATCTGATGACGCCCCGGGCGTTGCACGAGAAAAGCGAGGCAACAGCGCTGGTCTGGTCTATCCTGAACATTTGGCCGCGCATCAAACGTAGCGTGGCAGAGGCTATCTGCCCCCTTAGCGCGAGGGAGATTGAATGCTTAGCCCTCGCGTTTGACGGACTGACAGCTGCTGAAACGGGTCAGCGTTTGGATTGCAGCGAGCGCACTGTGAACTACTACCTTTCCAACGCCATGCGCAAATTGTCCGTCGATAACAAGCTGGCTGCAGTTCAGAGAGCCATTTGGTGCGGCGTGATTTGACGTGATCAGACGAGCCTCATGTTAGATGTGGGCGAATGTCTTGATGGTGCTTGCGGGTTGCTTAGTGGAAATACTCCGTGATTTGATCAGTGGATTGGTCATAATGCCCTCAATCTGCTAACGAAGCCGCCATGACAATACTCGCCGTTGATGTTGGGAACACGCGCCTCAAATGGGCGCTTTACAGCCATGCCGAACCTGGCGCGCATTTGATGGCTAGCGGTGCAGAGTTCTTGGAGAACATTGAGAGCTTGGCTGAGGGTGCTTGGGCACAGATCAACCCCCAAGACCAGCCGAAAAAAATGATTGGCTGTATCGTCGCCGGAGACGCGTTACGGCAACGAGTGCAAGAGCAGATTGAGGAGTGTTGGGATATATCTCCCCAATGGGTTCTTGCCAGCAATCAGGAAGCGGGACTGTTCAATGGCTACGATCATCCCCTTCGGTTGGGTGCTGACAGGTGGGTCGCGATGGTAGGTGCGTGGCACCGAATGATGGCTACCCATGCCAGCGCACCCAGGCCAATCGTGCTGACGATGGTGGGTACAGCCGTCACGGTCGAGGCAATTGGCGTGCTGGCAGGAAGCGATCGCCAACCTCAGGGAAAATTTCTTGGCGGCTTCATACTGCCAGGGCACGGCATGATGCTCAAAGCGCTTGAATCAGGCACTGCGGGCTTGCATGTGCCCAC
>JANPAK010000375.1:0-10690 GCA_031429925.1 Variovorax sp. | reverse complement strand
ACTTGGCCAACCTGTGCAACGAAGCCGCCCTGATGGCCGCACGCCGCAGCGCCCGCGTGGTGGAGATGCAAGACTTTGAAAAAGCCCAAGACAAAATTTTGATGGGCCCTGAGCGCAAGAGCATGATCATGCCCGAGGAAGAGCGCCGCAACACGGCCTACCACGAGTCAGGCCATGCCCTGATTGGCCGCTTGCTGCCTAAATGCGATCCGGTGCATAAAGTGACCATCATTCCGCGCGGCCGTGCGCTTGGCGTGACGATGAGCTTGCCTGCGCAAGATCGCTACAGCTATGACAAAGAATTCATGCTGAACCAGATCGCCATGCTTTTTGGTGGCCGCATCGCGGAAGAAGTGTTCATGAACCAAATGACCACTGGCGCCAGCAATGACTTTGAACGGGCCACGCAGATTGCCCGCGACATGGTGACGCGCTACGGCATGACCGAAGCACTCGGACCGATGGTCTACGCCGAGAACGAAGGCGAAGTGTTTTTAGGGCGCAGCATCACCAAGACGACCACCATGAGCGAAGTGACGATGCAAAAGGTTGATTCGGAAGTTCGCAAAATCATCGACACGCAATACGCGTTAGCGCGCAAATTGATTGAAAAGAACCAAGACAAGATGCACGCCATGGCGAAGGCATTGCTCGAATGGGAGACCATCGACATGTCACACTTAGACGACATCATGGCTGGCCGTACGCCCACCGCGCCAAAAGACTGGGTGCCCCGCAATCCCAATCAAGGCGGCGATGGCGGTTCAGGTAGTGCGCCTGTAGCGGCGCAACCTGCGCCGACGGCGGCATAAGTCTTCAGCGCATAGAAAACAGGGCCTTCGGGCCCTGTTTTTTTGCGGAGGTGGTGGCGTCAGATTCTAGGTTTTTCAAAATCGCCAAGAGCGTTTTGCGCATGGTGGACACGTCTCGCTCACTCATGCCTTCCATACTCATTACATTGACTTCTTCGGCCAATGGCACCAGTTTTTTCTTCAATGCACGCCCCTGCGCTGTGAGATACACATGGCTGTTCTTTTTGTTGCCATCGCGTTGTCTACGCTCAATCAAGCCTTTGGCCTCCATGCTTCTCATGGCTGCAAAGGTCGTTGGCTCCGTTACACCGGTACGTTCACTCAACTGTTTTTGCGTTAAGCCGTGCGTCTCCCAAAGGACACGAAGAAACATCCAATGCCCAAAGGGGATGTCAAATTTCGCTAGGCGCATCTGCAAGGCTTTTGCATAGGCTCTACCTGCGTCGCGCACCAAATGCGCCAAACGATCTTCTGAAACAGCCAACTGCCCAACATTTGGGTGGTGCTCACTCATACCGCAACCTGAAATTCTGGCTTGATTAGCGTTTGCAGGCGGCTTGATTCCAATATTGCCGTTTGCACAGCCACAGTCGCTCGCGCCCAGCGGCCTTGATGCAAACTGGGCTTGCCCTCCACGATGGCAGCGTAAAGCTCGTCGATGACTTCTTTCCTTGGCAATATAGGTTGCGGCCACGGTTCAAACTCACAACCTTCATCTGAGTCAATCTGTAGTCCTAAAGGTGTGGGGCGCAAGGCCGCATGCTCGCAACTGATGATGAGAGGGCCAAAATGCTGGTGTGTCTTGTTCTCCAAAGAAGTCCCCGCAGACTCTGCGCTTGAATTGCCATAAGCTCTGAATGACTTCAACCGCGTCTCTTGTTCACTACTTAAGCCCAGCACGCGCCGCCTATTCTGTGCAAACTGCCTTCCGATGGTGGAGACGCCAAGTTCGCTGCGATCATTCATCCAAGTATCACTGTCAAAGTGCGCATAGCCGTTGTAGCAGAGCTGCGCAGCGGCTCCTGATTCAAAGCGCAGTTGAGCCATGTATGCACCCTGGGTCGCTACACCATTGAACCCCCGTTTCACATCCCACGCGCCAGCCTGCGCGTAGACATGGTCCACCAAACCGCCTCCAAATAAGCGCACGATATCGATCTGATGCGCCGCCTGGCTATGGATCACGCCGCCTTGTTCAGCATCCAACTCTTCCGGTCGGCGCGGCCGATAGAGAAAGTCGGTGTAGTTGAACGTTTGGATCATCTTCACCGCGCCCCAACGGCCAGAGGCGATGCGTCGATGCGCTTCAAGCACGGGCGTATTGAAGCTATGGCTGTGGCCTACCAGCAAGACACGCCGGGCAGCGTCAGCCGCCGCTATCATGGCGGTGCAACCAGCGACATCCAAGGCCATCGGTTTCTCAACCAACACGTGCTTGCCGCTGGCCAAAGCCAACTGCGCATGCTCCAAATGCAGTTGATGTGGTGTGGCGATGTAAACCACATCGATATCAGGATTCCTACAAAGAGAGTGCACGTCTTCTGAGCAAAGTACTGAAAACTCGCGTTCAAATTGCCGCCTCGCCGGCTCGCTCGGGTCAAAAGCATCCACCAACCGCACGCGCGGATCACTCGCGAAGGTTTGCATCATCAGTGTGAATGCGCGCCCGAGGCCAACTACACCGATGCGAAGAGGATGTCGCGCAGGCTCACTCACAACTCAAGTACCAAGACTTGATCCGCTTGCGCACGGGAAACGCAAGGCATGATGAATCTATCACGCTCGTCAAGGCAAAGCACATGGTCTCGATGATCAGCGATGCCGCTGATGAGGCGCGTTTTACATGTGCCGCAAGTGCCGCTTTCACAGGAACTGACCATTTCGACACCCTCAAAACGCAAGGCTTCCAACAAAGACATTTCGGCATCGACGTGCACTTGCGAACCGCTATTGGCAAGAATGACTTGAAAGGCGACATTCACTGGTTTGGGGTCGACCCTTACTTGAGTATCTATGAAATTCAGTTGCTCGGCTGGCCAATGGCCGGTCCAGTCTTGAACCATTTGAATCACATCCGTATTTCCGCAGACAAAGACTGTTGCCGCACTAACTCTCTCAAACACAGGCCACAGATCTGTCTCGTTCTCGCCTGTACTCAAGCAATACATATCTATGTTGCGTTGCCCCGAAGAGAGTAACTCTTGCCTCTTCTCTTGCATGGTCGGCAGACTTTGTGCATCGCAAACCAAGATATGTGCAACTTGATGCAGATCGGACGATTTTGACGACTTGATTTCGGACATGCTAATATTCTTAGACATCTAACTATATTTGTCAAACCATCCGACGCTTATGTTGACCGTTGAGCAAAACAACCGCCTATGCTTGGTTGAGCATGATATGCCGATGGGTCGGCTCATGCGTCAGCATTGGCAATTGGTCGCTTTGTCCGAGGAAGTACCTGAACACGATGGTGCACCGGTTCGTGCGCGCGTACTTGGCGAGGACTTGGTGGTGTTTCGCGATAGCAAAGGGCAAGTCGCCGTTATGGGCGAGTATTGCCCGCATCGCGGCGCTTCGCTCTTCTATGGTCGCAATGAAAACTGCGCGCTGCGCTGCCTGTATCACGGCTGGAAGATGGATGCATCGGGCCAAGTTCTAGAGATGGCCTCTGAGCCTGCGTCCAGTGGCTTGGCACAAAAAGTGAGGCACAAGGCCTATCATGTACGTGAATGGGCGGGTTGCATTTGGGCGCATATGGCTCGCGCCATCGATGGCGAAACGCCAGCACCCGAGTTCACGCGTCCCGCTTGGGCACCTTCTGAAGACCTGCAAGTCTCAGTTGCCAAAATCATCATTCCCTGCAACTGGGCTCAGATTCTTGAAGGTCAGATTGATTCTGCACACAGCTCCAGTTTGCATTCCAGCGACATGGTGCCCGCACGAGTAGACGGCGCGAAAGCCACTGACACCCAATGGCTACGGCCATCGACGGACAAGTCACCTCGCATGCAAGCGGAGCGCACACCTTATGGCTTTCGCTATGCTGCGCTTCGCCGCCCAATCCAGAATGGGGCAACGCATGATTACGTTCGCTCTACCGTCTTTGTTGCACCCAGTTCGGCACTCATCCCGCCCAACGATCAGTACAACGTGGCCAATATCAACACTGCAATGGATGACCACACCACGGCCTTTCACTTTATCGCTTGGGGTTTGAAAACGACCACCCCAGACACGCGTGCTTGGCGGCAGTTTTTGCATGCAGATATTGGCGCTGATCTTGACGCGCAATACCATCCATCGCGCAACAAAACCAATCATTTTTGGCAAGATCGCCAATCCATGAAAACCGGCAGCTACACCGGTATTGCCGGCATTCCCAACCAAGATATGGCGATGTGGGTGGGAATGGGCCCCTTAGCCAACCGAAGCCACGACCGGCTTGGCGCAAGTGATTTGGCCATCGTTGAATTTCGCAGAAGAATGCTGGATGCAATCGATCACTTCGAGAAAACGGGGCAGGCCATTGGCACAAAAGACCAAGCGATGCTTAGCAGTGTTTGCGCTTTCCAAGCCGTTTTGCCGAAAACGCAGGATTGGCGCGCTTACCAAGCCAAGACCATTTGAGCTAGCAGATAGTGCAATTCAGATCTGAGTATTTATACCAGTCTCCTATCGTCGTAACTAGTGTTCAATGGACACTAGCAAGTCTCGGAGAACCCCATGAAGACATTACTCACCCGCCGTATCCTCGTGCTAGTTGCTGGCATGGCCGCGATGATCGCGCCAATGGTATGGGCGCAGCCTTATCCGTCCAAGCCCATTAAGCTGATCGTTCCTTATGCTCCGGGAGGCTTCCCGGACACGGTTGCTCGCGTGTACGCACAAAAACTCACCGAGCGATTGGGTCAATCTGTGGTGGTGGAAAATCGAGCGGGCGCCAATGGTGTCGTTGCAGCTCAAGCTCTGAGCGGCGCTCCAAAAGATGGCTATACCTTCATGGTCACAGATGGTTCGATGTTCTCAATCAACCCACTGATCTACAAGAACTTGGCTTATGACGCCAAGAAGGATTTCGTTCCTGTGTCGTCGGCAGCCCGTGCGCCTTTGTACTTGGCCGTGAACAGCAAATCGAGTATTCAAAACATGCAGGATTTAATCGTTCAGGCCAAAGCTAAGCCCGGCACGCTGACTTATGGATCGTCTGGCATTGGAAGCACCCACCATCTCACGACGGAGGCAATGAAAATTGGACTAGGCTTGGACATCACCCATATACCCTTTCGCGGCACGGGTCAATCAGTGCCCGCGCTGATCGGTGGGCAGGTGGACATGCTGTTTTCCGCTTTGCCCTCGATCGCAGGTTTTGTGGCCAACGGCCAACTTCGCCTGATATCCAACAACTCGCCAAGGCGCTCAACGCAGCAGCCCAATGTGCCCACATTGGCGGAAGGACTTCTGCCCGGCTTTGATTTCGCGCCTTTGGTCGGCTTCTTAGCAGCTAGCGGCACGCCACAAAATGCCATTGACCGGATCAGCCAAGAGATTGTTCAGATAGCTAGGCTACCTGATGTGATACAAACCTTCAGCAACGCAGGCATTGAGCCAAATGGCAGCACGCCTGCCGAGTATGCGCGCCTGATCAATGATGAAAACGAACGTTTGGCAAAAGCTGTCCAGGCAGCCAATATCAAACCCGAGTAATGCTTTCTAGGTCATCGAAATACCAATGAATCGACTGCCACTGAGCTTTGCATGTTGGAATTATGATCGCACCCGAGCCTTGGCCGAGGGCAGCGTCAAAGTCGATGGCATTGATCTCAATTATTTGAATTTACCCGTGGAAGAAACCTTCTTCCGCATGGCGCGATTTCAGGAGTTCGACGTTGCCGAGATGTCGCTCTCCAGCTATTGCGTATCGATCGCGCGCGCCAAACTTGCGGGGCTGCCGACTCCATTTGTAGCGCTGCCCATTTTTCCTTCGCGCTTTTTTCGCCATTCCTGCATCTATGTGAATGCAGACGCCGGCATTCGTGAGCCAAAAGACTTGATTGGCAAGCGCGTGGCCAGTCCGGAATACCAAATGACGGCCCCCGTGTGGATTCGCGGTATTTTGCAAGATGACTATGGCGTGCCTGTGACCGGGCAAGACTACTGGTATGGCGGCGAGGAAGAAACAGGCCGCGTTGAAAAACTCAAGCTCCAATTGCCAGACAACATACGCGTGCAACCGATTGCAGCGCATCAAACGCTCTCCCAAATGCTGGCCGATGGCGAGATTGCTGCGCTATACACCGCCCGCATGCCTTCTAGTTTTGCGAGCGATGCGGCGCAAAGTGGAGGCCGTGTACGCCGGCTGTTTGAAAATTACCAAGAGATTGAGCTGGCGTATTTCAAACGCACCCGCATTTTTCCCATCATGCATACCGTGGTCGTTCGCCGCGAGGTCTACGAACGCAACCGCTGGGTGGCGCAATCACTCACCAAAGCCTTCATCGCTGCGCAAAGACTGGCCTATGCAGATTTATACGAAACTGCCGCACTCAAAACCATGCTGCCTTGGCTGGGTGCGCATGTGGAACAAGCGCGACGCGAGCTGGGCAATGATTGGTGGTCTTATGGCCTAGAGCCCAATCGCCATGTGCTCGAAACATTCCTGCGCTATCACCATGAGCAAGGCCTGTCTGCGCAAAGAATCAGCGTCGACGATTTGTTTGCCCCCGAATCGCTGGAAAGCTTCAAGATCTAGTCCTGCCGCACCATGCATCACTACTCCGAACTGATTGAAGACCTCGTCGTTGCCAACCATATCCTCGTGCATGAGGGCGTGCTGGATGGCTTTGGCCATATCAGCGTGCGCCATCCGCAGGATGCCAATCTGTTTTACATCGCTCGCAGCATGGCTCCGGCCTTGGCGCAGGCTGGCGATGTGCTGACTTGCAATCTGGATGGTGAAGTGCTGGACGACGCGGGCCGCAAGACCTATGTGGAGCGCTTTATTCACAGCGAGATTTACCGCATTCGCCCCGACGTACTATCGGTGATTCACAGCCATTCGCCAGCGATGATCCCGTTTGGCATCACCGGGGCGCGACTTCGCCCGGTTTGTCACATGAGCGGCTTCCTAGGCGCAAACACGCCGGTGTATGACATCCGCAGCAGCGCTGGCGAAAGCTCTGACCTGCTGATTCGATCGCAAAAGCTCGGGCAAGATTTGGCAAAAGTGCTCGGCGCATCCACCGTCGCACTGCTGCGCGGTCATGGCAATGTGGTGGTGGGCTCAAGCATTCAGCAGTCTGTGTTTCGTGCGATTTATACCGAGAGCAATGCTCGACTGCAGGCTCAGGCTTTGCAGCTTGCCGCGCTTAGTGGCGTGCCTGAAGTGAATTACTTGACTGAGGCAGAGGCCCAAGCCACTTCAGATATGAATGACCAACATCTGGACCGCCCTTGGCAGATGTGGAAACGACGCGTGCAAGGCTGACGCGCGGCTTTTGGTCAGGGCGTGTAGCATCACGCCATGCACACCCTGTGGCACACCACTCGTTTTTCCGTTGACCTCTCGCAGCCCAAAATCATGGGCATTGTGAATCTCACGCCCGACTCTTTTTCGGATGGCGGGGAGCATGCATCTCCCACTGCAGCCTTAAAGCATGCTGAGCAACTGATTCGCGATGGGGCAGACATTCTCGATCTAGGAGCAGAGTCTTCACGCCCCGGCGCACCGCCTGTCTCGCTAGACGATGAACTGGCTCGCTTGCTGCCTGTGCTGCGCGAAGCGACCGGGATGGGCGTGCCGATCTCAGTGGACACCTATAAACCGCAAGTGATGCAAGTCGCTTTAGATTTAGGTGCCGACATCATCAATGACATTTGGGGCTTTCGGCGCAGGGACGCGAATCTCAGCGCTGCGCAGGTGGTCATTGATCATGGCCGCTGTGGCTTGGTGATGATGCATATGCATCGCGACCCACAGACCATGCAACTGGATCCATTGCCGGAAAGCGAAGATGTGGTGCAACGCGTCAAAAGTGATTTGCTATCTTTTTATGAGCATCTTGCGCATATTTCATATGGGACTGATGCCGATTTAACCTCAAAGTCAGAGCAAGAACTCCGCTTAAAACACCGCCTGCTGGTCGACCCCGGCATTGGTTTTGGAAAAACTGTTGCGCAGAATTTTGCGCTGCTGGCTAGGCAGCGGGAGTTGCTCGGCTTAGGCTTTCCATTGCTGGCGGGTTGGTCTCGCAAATCCTCGCTCGGCGCTATCACGGGCTTGAACGAACCCAAGGATCGCTTGATCCCTAGCGTGGCTGCTGCGGTGCTCGCGCTGGAGCGTGGAGCCAGTGTATTGCGAGTGCATGATGTGCGAGAGTCGGTGCAAGCTGTGAAAGTTTGGCAGGCGATGCGGCAGACCGCTGCGCATTGAGGTGCGCATCACCACGGAAGTCACTATTGTTTTAATAGCATTCTGCGCATATTCTATATAGGTTAATCGCTATTTTTGCCTTAAAATCTAGGGATAAGCAATCTTTCAAAGCCACAACTATGAGCAGACAATATTTCGGCACTGATGGTATTCGCGGCACGGTGGGTCAAGCGCCGATCACACCTGATTTCATCCTCAAGCTCGCGCATGCCGTGGGCCGCGTACTGCGCAAAACGGAAAACCGCCCCACGGTGCTGATCGGCAAAGACACCCGCATCTCCGGCTACATGCTCGAATCCGCGCTCGAGTCGGGCTTCAATTCGGCTGGCGTAGATGTCGTCTTGCTCGGCCCCTTGCCCACACCTGGTGTAGCCTACCTCACGCGCGCCCTACGAGCCAGCCTCGGCGTGGTGATCTCAGCGAGTCACAACGCCTTCCCCGATAACGGTATCAAATTCTTCAGCGCGCAAGGCGCGAAGCTGCCGGATGCTTGGGAGTTGGCTGTGGAAGCGACATTGCTCGAAGCGCCTGTGTGGGAAAGCAGCGCTGCATTGGGTAAATCGCGCCGATTGGATGATGCAGCAGGCCGCTACATCGAATTCGCCAAAAGCACCTTTGCCAATGATCTCACGCTCAACGGTTTGAAAATCGTGGTCGATGGCGCGAACGGCGCAGCTTATCAAATCGCGCCCAAAGTGTTTCACGAGCTCGGCGCAGAAGTGATCTCCATCGGCTGTGAGCCCAATGGCACGAATATCAACGACGGCGTGGGTGCCACGCACCCCGAAGCGCTGATTCGCGCTGTTAAAGCCAATCATGCGCATTACGGCATAGCGCTCGATGGCGATGCGGATCGCTTGCAGATCGTGTCAAGCGATGGCCGCTTGTTTAATGGCGATGAGGTACTTTATCTCATGGTCAATGAGCGACTGCAGCGTGGTGAAAAAGTGCCAGGTGCAGTAGGGACGTTGATGACGAATATGGCGGTGGAAGTCGCCTTGCGAGCTAAGGGCGTTGCTTTCGTTCGCGCCAAGGTGGGGGATCGTTATGTGCTCGAAGAGTTGGAGAAAAACGGCTGGCTCCTGGGCGGCGATGGCTCCGGCCACCTGCTCGCGCTCGACAAACACTCGACCGGCGACGGCATCATCTCTGCCCTGCAAGTGCTCCAGGCCGTGCAGCGCAGCGGTCAATCGCTCGGCCAGCTGCTCAGTGAAGTGACGCTCTTTCCACAAGAGTTGATCAACGTGCGCCTCAAGAGTGGCCAAGATTGGAAAAGCAATCCAAAACTAGCTCCCACTCAAGCTGAAATCGAAAAGCAACTCAGCCAAACTGGCCGCGTGCTGATCCGCGCCAGCGGTACCGAGCCTGTGGTGCGCGTGATGGTGGAGGCGCAAGATGCTGCACTAGCCAAGGACTGCGCTCAACGCTTGGTCGACGTCATTTCAGATATGGCCTGACCACCACCCCTCCATCATGAATTTGTCGCGCCGAAACTGGTTGAATTTGGCTCTTTTGCAAGCCGCTGGCCTGCTCCTGCCCTCACAAGCTCAAGCCGTTCCCTTTGACAGCAACCCTTTCAAGCTGGGTATCGCCAGCGGCCACCCGACCCACGAATCCGTGGTGCTCTGGACGAGACTCATGCCCGCCAACCCCATTCGCAACCCTTGGCAGGACCAGCGTATCAGCGTGCAATGGGAAATCTCCACCGACGCCGACTTCACCCAGATTGCGCACCGTGGCGAAACTGTGGCACCGCCCGAGTTGTCACACAGCGTGCACGTGGATGTTTCGGGCCTGCAAGCCGATCAAATCTATTGGTATCGGTTTCGCTCGCATGGTGAAGTGAGCGAAACCGGAAGAACCCGCACCTTCGCCAAGCCGGGGGCGCCAGCCCGCCCATTGAAGCTGGCTTTTGCATCCTGCCAGCGCTATCACTCTGGCACGTTTGTCGCCTATGAGCATATGGCTGCCGATGAGCCCGATGCGGTGGTGTTTCTGGGTGACTACATCTATGAAATGGGAGCCACCCCCACTGAAGCGCGAGGAACTTGGCTTTATCCGGCCAACCGGATCCAAGACTATCGGCTTCTGTATGAGCTGGCGCGGTCAGACGCATCGTTGCAGAAAATGCATGCCACCTGCCCATGGATCGTCACTTGGGACGACCATGAAGTGATCAACGACTATGCGGGCGGTGATGTCAGACTTCGGGGCGACAAGGGCCGGCTTGCCAGCCGAATGGAAATGGGCTATCGCACTTGGTATGAGCACATGCCGGTATCGCCCACGGCGCTGACCGGTGGCATCCCGGGCTTGTTATCGAACAAAAGCGATTTGCGCATCTACGGCACGTACAGGTGGGGAAATTTGGTCGACCTGCACTTGCTTGACACCCGCCAATACCGCTCCAAGCAAGTCTCGTGCGGCACCGGTGGGTTCATGAACC
>JANPAK010000374.1:0-5560 GCA_031429925.1 Variovorax sp. | reverse complement strand
CTCGGGTGGTGCGATGCCCCATGCGCTGGGCGTGACACTGTCGCTTGCCAAATTCAATAAAATTTTGAAGATCGACAAATACAGCCGCACAGCGGTTGTGCAGTGTGGTGTGCGCAATTTGGCAATCAGCGAGGCGGTGGCATCTATTGGTTTGTATTACGCACCAGACCCGAGCAGCCAAATCGCTTGCACCATTGGCGGCAATGTGGCGGAAAACTCGGGCGGCGTGCACTGCCTCAAATATGGGCTCACGCTGCATAACGTGATGAAGGTCAAAGGCTTCACGGTAGAAGGCGAACCGGTGGAGTTTGGCTCAGATGCGCTGGACAGCGCGGGCTTAGATTTGCTGCCGCTGATCGTCGGCTCAGAAGGTATGCTGGCGATCACCACGGAAGTCACCGTGAAACTCACACCCAAGCCGCAGCTGGCGCGCTGCATCATGGCCAGTTTCGACGATTTGCGCAAGGCAGGCGATGCGGTGGCGGCAGTGATTGCCGCTGGCATCATCCCTGCGGGTTTGGAGATGATGGACAAACCGATGACGGCAGCGGTGGAAGATTTCGTGCATGCGGGCTATGACTTGTCCGCAGAGGCGATTCTTCTGTGTGAATCCGATGGCACACCAGAAGAAGTTGAAGAGGAAATAGGCCGGATGGCCGGCGTACTGTCTGCCTCAGGTGCTACAAAAATTGCATTGAGCCAGAGCGAGGCGGAGCGTCTGAAGTTTTGGAGCGGGCGCAAGAATGCGTTCCCAGCATCTGGCCGCATGAGCCCAGATTACATGTGCATGGACAGCACCATTCCGCGCAAGCGTTTGGCTGATATCTTGCTGGCGATTCAGGAGATGGAGAAGAAATACCAACTGCGTTGCGCGAATGTCTTCCACGCAGGTGATGGCAATTTGCATCCGCTGATTTTGTTTGATGCAAACGATGCCGATCAGTTGCACCGCTGCGAGTTGTTCGGCGCTGAGATTTTAGAGACCAGTGTGGCGATGGGCGGCACGGTCACGGGTGAGCATGGCGTGGGCGTGGAGAAGCTCAATTCCATGTGCGTGCAGTTTTCTGCCGCCGAGAATGAGCAGATGTTTGGCGTGAAGCGCGCGTTTGATCCCTTAGGGCTGCTCAATCCCGGCAAGGTGATTCCTACGCTCAATCGTTGTGCGGAGTATGGGCGAGAGTTGGTGCGCGCTGGGAAAGTCAAGCATCCTGATTTGCCGCGGTTCTGAGTTTTTAGCGTGCTTTGGCCTGTGGAAGCCGTATCTGGGCGGGCTCATGTGCCCTGCTCAGGAGTTAGGCGATACCCGTCGCCTGAAACGATGGTGGAAATGCTGCGCGTTTCCTGACCTTGCGCTGCGAAAATCGCCCGCCCGAATACGGCTTCCACAGGCCAGTTATTGGCCCGCATGGTTCCAGCCCAAGCGCAGCCGATGCCGCACTCTCTAAAGAAAAACCTTCAAGCCGCCAAGGGCTGAGCCACAAGCCCGAGTTGATCCAAAGCATGCGACAAATGCGAAACCGTGCGATCCACGTTGTGCCACTTATCAAGCCCGAACAAACCAATGCGGAAGGTCTTGAAATCTGCGCCTTCATCGCATTGCAGTGGCACACCGGCCGCCGTCTGTAAACCCTGCGCCAAGAATTTTTTGCTGGATTGCAATTCAGGGTCGTTGGTGTAGCTTACCACCACGCCCGGTGCTTTAAAGCCTTCTGCAGCAACACTTTGGATGCCGCGTGATTCGAACAGCGCACGCACTTTCGCGCCAAGCTCGAGCTGTTCTTCGCGCACTTTCGCAAAGCCGTAGAGTTGCGTTTCTTTCATCACCGCGCAAAGGCGCGTGAGGGCATCGGTGGGCATGGTCGTGTGATAGGCGTGGGCGCCGCTTTCATAGGTTTCCATGATCTGAAGCCATTTCTTCAAGTCGGCGGCAAAGCTGCTGCTGGTGGTGCTATCAATGGCGGATCGGGCGCGCTCGCTGAGCATCACCATCGCGCAGCAAGGCGAGCTGCTCCAGCCTTTTTGCGGGGCAGAAATAAGTACGTCAACGCCCGTGGCTTTCATATCGACCCACATTGCGCCAGAAGCGATGCAATCGAGCACGAAGAGGCCGCCCACCGCGTGCACGGCATCGGCCACTTGCTTCAAATAATCATCAGGCAAGACCATGCCAGCCGAGGTTTCGACGTGAGGGGCGAAGACAACGGCAGGCTTGATCTCGGCAATCTTTGCGACGACTTCGGTAATCGGCGCTGGCGCCCAAGGCTGCTGTACGCCTTTGCTCACGGGGCGGGCTTTGAGAACCGTTGCTTGATCTGTGATCTTGCCCATGTCGATGATTTGCGTCCAGCGGTAGGAAAACCATCCGTTGCGGATGATGATTACTGGCTTATCGCCAGCGAACTGGCGCGCCACCGATTCCATACCAAAGGTGCCGCTGCCGGGCACGAGCGCGACGCTATGTGCGCTGTAAACCGTCTTGAGCATGCCCGAGATGTCGCGCATGACGCCGCCGAATTGCTGGCTCATATGGTTGAGCGAGCGGTCGGTGTAGACCACAGAAAATTCGAGCAGACCGCTGGGGTCAACGTTGGGCAGTAATCCGGGCATGGTGAGCCTCCTCAAAAGCGAATGGGAGATAAGATTAGCACAGGCGGGGCCGGGGCGTTTAAGAACAGCCCCGAACGGAAATACCGCCCATCTAGCGCATCGCTTTGATTCGATCCCTGGCGCTGGTTAGGCGCTCGTTAACAATCGTGCCAATGAAATCCGCAGACGCAACGCCTTCAATACGCGCCGCGATCTCTTGGCCTTGCGCGTTGAAGAAAAGCAGGGTAGGGGTGATCTTGATCTTGAGTTGCTCACTCAATGCGAATGGCGTGACGCGCTGCGCTTGAAAATCGACCAGTTGTAGGCGACGCTCGGTGATCATAAATTCAAACGCCGCGACGCCCTCTTTGCGCATCGGGCCCAAGTAATTGCGGCGCAGCAATTCGCACCATGGACAGCCCGGCAAGCTCGCCATGAGCACCAGTGGTTCACCTCGGCTCTGCGCTTGGGCTGCGAGCACAGCGAGGTTGTCGGGCCAGGGCAACAGCGCAGTTTTTGGCGTGTTTTGACCGTTAGAGCTTGTAAAGCTTGCGCCAGATGCTACCAAAAACAGAGCATCTCGACCGAGCGTGCGGCGTGTGATCATTTGGCGCAGCCGAGCAGGATATCGCTCAGTTCCTTTGGCGCGCTCACCATGGGGTCGTGGCCAGTGGCCATCAGTGCCAGGTTCGCCCCATCCCTCCAGTGGCCGCCCCAGAAATTGGAATCTCGCACGCGCTGGCGAATGCTGTCAATCGTGGCCAAGGGCGGGCTGGTGCAATCGATGAAGGTGCGCGGCACGCTCGCAACTCGCTGCACATCAAAATTCAAGGCGTGGGTATATGGCTCGGCGGGATGCGGTGTTTGGCGCCGCTTGACCCACGCGTGATCATCGGCCGCCAAGCCAAAAATACTGGGATCCGGTGGGGGAAAAGCATTCAGAGGGTGTGCAGCAGCGGCGTCAAGCCGGGTTTGTTTGGTCGCGCTGGCGTGGCGGGAACTCCAGCTCTCGCCGGGTTCGGGAATGCAGGCGTCGACGTACACCAAATGTTTGAGGCGTTTGGGTATTCTGTCAGCCACAGCCGTGCCAATCATGCCGGCGTAACTGTGCACGGCGAGCGTCACATCAGTCAACTCTTCGGCTTCAATCAGGTTGACCACGTCAGCGATATGAGTTTCCAGCGTGATCTCGCGCGAGAGCAGGTGGGCGCGTTCGCCGACGCCGGTGAGCGTGACGGCGTGGGCCGTATGCCCCTTTCCGCGCAGGAAGGGCAGCACGCGCTGCCAACACCAAGCGCCATGCCAAGCACCGTGAACCAAGACGAAATTTGCCATTAAAAAAGCCTCCGTTGCACCATGATTGTGCTTCCAAACGATAATCAACGCATGTTTCCAAGCCATTTTAGGCAGTTTGACCAGTCCAATACTGCGCAATATGCTATTCATTTCATAGTACTTTCTCAGTTGTTCTTGTGGCTTTCCGCATGCACACCTGCATTCAATTGGCGAGAAGTTGGCTTTGAGGTGGGAGGCGTCACGGCGCTTTTGCCTTGCAAACCCGACCGAGGTAGCCGAACGGTTCAGCTCGCGGGTCAAACCGTCCAGATGAGCATGGCGGGCTGCGAGTCTGGTGGTGCCATGTTCACCGTCGCAATGGTGGAGGTTCCGCAGGGCGGCTCGGTCCAAAGCCTAGCGCAAGAACTCAAAGTCAGCAGCAAAGCCACCTATCAACGCGTGCTCAGTCACGGCCGATACGTTGCGCAAGCTTCGATCCATGGACAGCCTAAGGAGGGTCAAGATGGCCCGGGCGCGCTGAGCAGCCAAGCGGTTGAGACGTTTTTGAGCAACTTCAAAATGACTGGTGCCCTATGAGCAGTGCAGCGCCGCAAGCGGGTGCCAATTCGGTCAATCAAGAGGGGCTGGGCGCGCTGGTGCTCAGCCGTAGCATGGCCGTGCAGGTGTTTCTTGCCTTTGCGCTGGCTTACTTTATGTCAGCCTTGATCCGTGCGATCACCGCGACCCTCTCGCCGACATTGCGGCAAGAGTTCTCGCTCACGGCGGGTGACCTAGGCCTCTTGGCGGGTGGTTATTTTCTCGGTTTTGCCCTGACCCAGCTTCCGCTGGGGCGCTGGCTTGATACCTATGGCCCCAAGCGAGTGATTCTCTATTTTCTAAGTGTGGCAGTGGCTGGATGCGTGGCCTTTGCCTTGGCGCCGAACTTTATCGGTTTACTCGCTGCTCGGGTGTTGTGCGGTGTCGGCGTGAGTGCTTGCTTGATGGCGCCATTGACCGCCTACCGTCTCTGGTTTAAGCCAGAAAGCCAGCTCCGAGCAAACTCGTGGATGCTGATGACGGGGTCGCTTGGCATGGTGGCCTCCACTTTGCCAGTTCAGTGGCTTCTGCCGCATGTTGGTTGGCGGTGGATGTTCGCGGGATTGGCGCTGATGGTGCTGATGGCGATGGCGGTATTGGTCTGGCGCTTGCCCGGCGCAGCGCCAGCGCCTGAGACGAAATCAAACGAAAGCCTGCTAGCGGGCTACCGGGATATTTGGCGGCACCCTTATTTTCGCCGCCATGTTTGGATGGGTTTTTTCAGCTACGGAGGTCTGCTGGCGATGCAAACTCTTTGGGCCGGGCCTTGGCTGGTGCAGGTGAGCGGCCAAACGGCAGGGCAAGCGGCCATGGGCTTGTTTTGGATCAACGTTTGCATGTTGGGCACCTTTTGGATTTGGGGCAGCATCAATCCCAGCTTGAGTGCGCGCGGCTGGCATGCGGATGCGTTGATTGCGCGCGGCTTGCCCATTTCTTTGTTGGTGTTGGCGCTGATTTGTTTTCAGGGTGCGCAAGTGCAATGGTGGCACTGGGCGCTGTTTTGTATGGGCGCCAGCTTTATGTCGCTGGCGCAGCCCGCTGTGGCGATGGTATTTCCTAAAGCCCAAGCCGGCCGCGCCCTGGCGGCTTACAACTTGGTGAT
>JANPAK010000373.1:0-1948 GCA_031429925.1 Variovorax sp. | reverse complement strand
CGCTTGGCGACGCTCGCTTCATCGATAAAGATATCAAGGATGCCGGTGTCAGAAAAGTCTAAAAACGTGGTGAGAAATGTTGCGCTGGCTACTGGCTTTTCGCCACGCGCTGCAAGCACCGCGAGCGCTGTGCCCAAAATCGTCCCGCCTACGCAGAAGCCCAAAGCATTGATCGCATTTTGTGGCATTTTTCCCGTATTTTTTGAGCCTTTTAAGCCTTTAGCCGGCATAGAATCTGCCACGAGCGCTATCGCTTTGATAGCAGCGTGCTCGATGTAATCATCCCAAGTTTTGTCCTTCATGCTCTCGTCAGGATTGCGCCAGCTCACCACAAAAGTGCGATGGCCTTCACTCACCAAATGGCGCACCATCGAATTGGCGGGCTGCAAATCAAGAATGTAAAACTTGTTGATGCAAGGCGGGATCACCAAAAAAGGCTTCTCAAAGACCTGCTTCGTGAGCGGCTTATATTCAATGAGTTGGAAGAACTCGTTTTCAAAAACCACAGCGCCCTCAGTGGTACCGACATTTCGGCCTACCTCAAACTGGCTCTCGTCCGTCATGGACATATGGCCTTGGCGGATATCGTGCAGCAAGTTTTGCATGCCTTTGGCCACGCTCTCGCCTTGCGTGTCGGCGGCCTTCTTCAGTGCCTCGGGGTTAAGTGCCAAAAAATTCGATGGCGACGCGGCGGCAATTTGTTGCTCTGTGGCAAAACGCAGGCGGGCTTTGGTCTTTTCGTCGGCCTCCACACAATCGACCATTTTCATCATGGTGCGCGCGTTGAGCAAATAAAGCGCTGTCGAGAAGCCTGCCAACGGGTTACCCACCCAAGCATCCCCGGCGAAACGGCGATCGGTCATCGGTGCCGGTGGCTGCATGCCATGCGACCAAAGATCCTGTATCTCTTTCAAATAGCCTTGCTGCAACTCAAGCAACGCTGGCGCGTCCAACTGAAATGGCGCGAATGCTTCAGAATTCATCCTTGTCTCCAAATTCTTTGATTTGTGCGGGAAAACGCTAGTATCTCAAAAATTATGTTGCGGCGCAGCATCTTTCGCGCTTCGCAACAAGCTTCGTTCCTACAAGACTACACCTTAGTTTAGCTTCCTTCAATCCACACAAACACGCCATGTACCTCGTCGCTATTGCCTGGATCTAAGTCGTCGTGATGATGGCAGTTGCCGAAGCCACTGCCAGCAATGGCACCGTGCTTGGCGCGATCGTCACATTAGTTTTATACGGCGTGTTGCCGGTGGTGATCTTGATGTACATCATGGGAACGCCAATGCGTCGCAGGGCGATTCGCGCCAAAGAGCACGCAGAGCTGGCTGAACTTCGCGCCCAGCTGGCCGCTTCAGGCGAGCCACACGCTGGCGGCGAAACGCCCGCTGACCCGATCGCGCCGGTGCGAGAAAAACCTTGACGGATTGCTGACGGTGCACCATGACGGGCTACCGTCATTGCCATAGATTTGCTGCACGCCAAGCGTAGCCAAGCGCTGGCGCGCCAAGCCAGCTAAATCCGCCAGAAACTTGCCAGGGGCTTGTGGCTTGAAGCATTGCACGGCCTGCGGATCCGCTGCAACAAACGCATTGCGCACTTCCGCGCCCACCTCAAAGGCCGTCGGTCCAATACAAGGTCCGAGCCAAACTAACCAATCACATGCTACTGTTTCGATAGCATATTGCGCAGTATTTATAAGCTTTACATCGCTAAAACTTACAAAAATCTGCTCTAAAACGCCTACCCCCGCGCTTCCGCACAGCCCGCGCCAGCCCGCATGCGCCGCACCCACCACCGTGCCTTCGCGATTGCAAAACAGCACCGGCAAACAATCTGCCACCATGATGGTGCAAGCCACACCGTGCTGCGAGGTGAAGCAGGAATCGGCCACCGTCCCATCAGCCGTATCTGCGCGAGCGTGAGCCGGCCCCTGGCCAGGCTC
>JANPAK010000372.1:0-1632 GCA_031429925.1 Variovorax sp. | reverse complement strand
TTTGCAGGCGAAGATGAGGTGTACAACTTTGACCTGAAGGCGCAGGGCAATTTCAGCCTCAGCTCTCAGCCGGCCTTCATTAATATCCAACAGTTTTACAACGAAGGCTTCTTGGTGGAGCGCATCGCCCAGCTGGGGCATGCGCAGATCCGCTGGAGCAATCGCGTGACAGATTTTTCTGTGGAGCAGGGGATTGCTACGTTTTCTATAGCTACTCCCGAAGGAAAATACAGGGCAAGCGCCGATTTTGTGATTGATGCCACGGGTTCACGCAGTCCCTTCCATGAATGGCTCAAGATTGCCAAAACCATCAAGAAAGGCGATGACCGCTGGTGCATTGCGGATGTGCGCTTTTCCACGCGCCCGCCAGTGGAGCGGCACACCTGGGTGGAAGCACCGTTTAACGAAGACCGTGCCGTTTGGCAGCATCTCATGGCCGATGATGTGTGGCGCATCGATTATCAGATGGCACCCGATGCTGATCCGGCCTACGTCAGCCGAGAAGATGTGGTGCGCGAGCGCTTGGTGCGGCAGTTTGGAGCAGACACGCAGGTTGAAATTGTTTGGGTCGGGCCGTATGCCTATCGCAGCGAATGCGTGCATCAGATGATCGCGCCGGCTGGCCGCAGCAAAGTTTTCTTCATCGGAGATACCGCCAAAGTGGTCAGCCCGTTTGGCGCACGCGGCGGCAATACGGGCATTGCCGATGCCGACAATCTGGCTTGGAAGCTGGCCGCTGTCGTGCGCGGGAATGCGCAGCCGGGTTTGCTGGAGAGTTATCACGACGAGCGCATCGAAGCAGCGCAAACCAATGTGCAAGTGACCAACCGCACCGCCCGATTCTTGCGGCCGCAAGATGGCGTGGAGCGCATGTTTCGTCGCGCAGCGCTGGATTTGGCGAAGAAGCTGCCTTTTGCCCGCAGCTTGGTCAACACAGGGCGCATGGCCGTGGCCAACCCCTATTCACGCTCGCCGCTCACGCAGCCCGGTTTGGCCATCAGCCATTCAGTGCAAAACGTGGCCTTCCAGTGGGCGGATGGATCCAAGGGCCAGCTCAATGATCTGCTGCGCTGGGCTGGCGTCGCGCCCTTGCTGCTGCTGTGGGATGAGGGGCAAGGCTTGCCGGAGCGCCTGCTAGACGCGGTGCGCAAAATGAGCCGCTCGGGACGCGTGCGGGCGCTCGTCGTCTGTTCGGCGCAGCGCAGCGGGGCTTGGCGCGAAGCGGTGATGGACAAGCCCCATCGGCTGGCGCAGGCCTGCGGTTTGCAAAGCGGGCAAAGCTGGGCTGTGATTCGCCCCGACAGCTATTTGGCGGCGCGGGGCAGCGATGTCAAAGCAATGTATCGCGCCGTGGCTGCGCTGGAAGGAGCATCTGAATGAAACAAGCCGTTTTTGACAATCAGTTCAGCGATGCCGATGCCTTTTATGAAGCGCTGCTCGATGCCCATGAAGGCCTGGGTGCGCAGGAAAGCGCGGCACTCAATGCGCGTTTGCTCCTCATTTTGGCCAATCAAATTGGCGATCAGGGCGTATTGAGCGAGTGCATCGCCGCTGCCAAGGCATAAGCGCCGCAAAAGCGGTTTTTTTGAATGGTGTGGTAGGCCCAGAGGGACTTGAACCCCCGACCAAGGG
>JANPAK010000371.1:0-6550 GCA_031429925.1 Variovorax sp. | reverse complement strand
GCAAAGCTCGTGCTCGCGGTAAACCAATAGGCCGCGCCGATGTAGCAAGCGACCAAGGCACTGGCTTTGGCATGGACGCCAGCCGCACCGCTGCGAACGATCACAAAAAGCAAACCTGCGGTGGCGACCGCTTCAGCGATCCACTGCCCCCATCCCCCACGAAGCTTCTGGCTTGTCTGGAACACCGCCATATCAAACATCGCGTGCGATAGCCACGCTCCGCACGCCGCACCCAGCAGTTGCGCGGCGATGAATAAAAACGCTATAAAAAAAGTAGCATTCTGCGCATATTTTGAAAGGGCAATTGGCCCTTTTTGATCAAAAAATAAAGCCCAAACTGTGACCAATGGATTGAAGTGCGCACCACTGATTGGCCCTAAGGTTTCGATCAATACGTACAACGCAAACACCGTGGCAAGCGTATTTGCCAAAAGTGCGATCGCTACGTTACCACCCGACAGACGTTCGGCCATGATGCCCGAACCGATCACGGCGCAGAGTAACGCTGCCGTGCCGATGAACTCGGCCAGAGCCTTCCGCATCAAGCTCTGAGGCTTCATGCGGTCGCCAACGCCGTCGCACTGGCTTGCAGACTAAGCTTTTTGAGTTTCTCGGGAGGAAGATTGATGAGCAATTCGATTCGGCGGCGCATGGCATGCAAGGTCTGGCGAAAGGCTTCTAGCTTTTGCTCGTCATTGGCGTCACCAGCGCTCGGATCAGGGTAGCCCCAATGCGCACTGGCGGGATTGCCTGGCCAGTAGGGGCAGACTTCACCAGCGGCGTTGTCGCAAACGGTGATGATCAAGTCCATCTTGGGTGCAGCCTCACCGGCGAAATCATCCCAACTCTTGCTGCTCAGGCCTTCAGTAGGAATGCCATGTTCGCGCAAGACCTGCAAGCCCAGCGGATTGGGGCCCCCATTCTCGCGGGGGCTGCTGCCAGCGGAAAAACCGCGAAAGCGTCCGCCGCCAAGATGGTTAGTCAGCGCCTCGGCCAAGATACTGCGGGCGGAATTGTGAGTGCACAAGTAAAGGATATTTAAAGGTGTAGTCATGGTATTTACTCAAGTCATTGATGAAATCGGCATCTCGCCGTGATGGAATATGTTCAACGTGCTATTTAATTGAGAGCATTTTGGCAGTGAGGTCGTCGCAGAGTCAGCAGCAGCTCGATCCAGCCGCTTTCGCCGCACTCGGCGCGCAACTTCCCGCAGACACTGCCGCAATATCTTTCAAGGAGATTTTTGCTTTGCCTGCAGCCGGTGCATTGGGCACGCTGGGTGCGCAGCAAGCCCCGCCAGATTGCATCACTGCATCAGCTGCGTTTTCTCCGCCGTAGGTCGTCGCCTCGCCCATCGTCACGAAACTTTCCCAAGTAATGCCCTGCGGATCGTGCACCCAGCCTTTGTCACTCTTGGCGTAGCAGCAAGTCGTCTCGCCAAGATCTGAGACAGCCACGCCTGCTGCTTGGAGTTGCACAGTCATGGCATGCAATTCGGGGGCTGAATCGAGCTGAAACCCCAAATGATCCAGCCCACTCACACCCGCTTGAGCCGGCCGCCGAGAGATAGCAAAGTTCACGCATGGTTCGTCGAGCATCCATTTGGCGTAATCATCTTTGCTCACCGTCGGCGGCTGGCCAAACAGTGCGTTATAAAAGCCCACCGATTGCTCGATGGATTCGACTGAGATATGAACGTGAAAGCGTTTCATGTTGGTTTCCTTCAAAAATTTATACCAAATCGGCTTCTACCCGTTATAGAACCAGTGCAAGAAGCTATCACATTCATAGCGAAGAATTTTCACCCTTAGCAACAGCTAGCGCCTGAAGGATCGGCTGCACAGCAGTTTTCCGTCAGAAAGGCCAGTAGCGCGGTCATGCGAGAAAAGTCAGCCCGATAAATCAGGCTACGGCCTTGCTGCTCGACCGTGGCCATGTTTGCATGCAGGAGTTCTTTGAGATGAAACGACAAGCTCGATGCTGAAACTTGGAGCATCACAGCGAGCACACTCGGCGTGAGGCCAGCCTGCCCCGCCTGCACAAGGGCACGAAACACGCGCAGCCGCTGCGCCTGGGAAATCGCGGCGAGCGCTTTGAGCGCCGCACCCTCAGTCAAAGTCTCCGCTGGCAGACCCAGCTGCTCCGTCGCCTTGACAGGCGCCGCCGCTTTGGCGGGCGGTTGACAAAGGGAGTGAGTTTTTGTTTCCATCATTCAATGATAATCGAATTATAGAAACATTGCAAATGCGGCTCACTTCTTGGCGAAATGAGCCGCAAAACGACAAACTAAAAGCAGGCTTATTTGGCCTTGGGTCGGCCCAAGGCAATGGCCTGCAACTTCGCGTAAGCGGCCAGTTGCTGATCGCCGCTCAAGGCCGCAAAGTTTTGAATCGCTGCGCGAACGACTTCGCTCTTTTTGGTTTCACGCCCCGAGCTGACCGCCGTCTTTTTGCAGAGTTTGATCAAATCATGGTCTGCCTGAGGCATGGTGAAGCTGTCGCGCACGAGCTTGGGCTTTTTCACCATGGCTGGCTTCACGGGTTTGCTCGGCTTGGCCGATTTAGCCGGCGCTTTCGCGGGCATCGTCTTGGCTGGCGGCTTCGCTGCCGACTTCGATGCCACAGCAGGCTTACGAGCTTTGACGGATTGAGCTGGCGCTTTTGCTGGCGCGGCTTTGCTGGTGTCTTTTGCCTTCACAGGCAGTTTGACGGCAGGTGCATTGGCACTCACAGAGGTGTTCATGAAGACTCCTTGATTAAACAAGTAAATAGTTTATACGATTAAGGCATTTTCGTCATCACTAAAACCCAAAGTTCCAACGGGAATTCATTTGCGTCATTTATTTGTCACATGACAGTCACACCTTTGTCATTTAAGTCTTAGTTAATAAGAGGGTTTATATCACTTCTTATGCACTGGAGTTTTCATGAGTATCAATAACATGGCTGCGAATTCTTATCGCAGCTATTTTTCAGCGCCCTTGCTGCGCCTGTTCACCCTTCTTGCATTGCTGGTTGGCCTAGTTTCTTGTGGTGGCGGGGACAACGACGTCGCACCAACGCCAGAACCCACTCCGTCTACTTTGAGCATGGAAAAAATTGCGGGCTACTCGCACGTCGGCGGGGCCACTTCAGCAGAAATTTCAGCCTACGATCCGATCAGTCAACGCCTGTTTGTGATCAATGGTGCTTTAAACAGCACAGGCACCTTCATTGCGTCTCTCGCATCGCTCGATGTGCTGGGCATGGTTAGCACAGGCACCGGCGCATCGGCCACGTTATCGGTCAGCCTCGTTGGCTCGCTCACCAGTGCGCAGCTCGGCGCGGGCTTGGGCGGCATCAACAGTGTGGCGATCTATAACGGTATCGTTGCTTTGGCTGTCGAAGCAGCCCCTAAGACCAACCCCGGATTGGTGGCGTTTTTGAGAGCTAGCGATCTACAAGTCCTCGGTACGCGCACTGTTGGCGCTCTGCCAGACATGCTCACCTTTACCCCTGACGGCAAGTTTCTCCTCGTCGCTAACGAAGGCGAGCCAAACAGCTATGGGCAAGCCGACTCCGTTGACCCGGAAGGCTCCATCAGCGTCATTGAAATTGCAGGCTTGACCCCATCGGCCTCGACACTGCAACTCACCGTCACCACGGCAGGGTTCACCGCATACAACGCACAAGCGGCAACACTTCGCACTGAAGGCGTTCGCCTGCCCCTTATCGGCGCAACCACCGTGGCCCAAGACCTGGAGCCTGAGTACATCACTGTCTCGGAAGATGGCCGCACCGCATGGATCACCCTTCAAGAGAACAATGCCATCGCCGTGCTTGACATCAGCAGCAAAACGATCACTAGTATTCGCGCTCTTGGCTTGAAAGACCACAGCCTTGCCGGCAACGGCTTGGACATCAGCGATGAGGATGGCGGCACCAACACCAATAGCGGAACGCCAACACTCAAAATCAGCAATTACCCCATCAAAGGTATGTTCATGCCAGACGGCATCGCCTCCTTCCGCATTGGAACGCGCACCTTTCTCGCCACGGCTAACGAAGGCGATGCTCGCGAGTATGTTGGTGTCACGACAGTCGGTACCACTACAACGGTGAGCCGCGATGACCCACGCGCGCGTGCTCATTGCACAAGCGGTTTCTCCAGTACCGTTTACGGCACACTCACCGCCACCATGGCGTTCGATAGCAACTTGGGTAAACTGCGGATCGATGCCTTCGCTGGTCCCAATGGCAATAGCAAAGACGCTTTCGGTCAATGCGACCGGTTGGTTGCCTTCGGTGCGCGCTCCTTCAGCATCTGGGATGCCGACAGTTTCGGCATGGTGTGGGATTCTGGCGACCAGTTTGAGCAACGCACCGCCGCTTTGAACCCGACGCCCACCTTCAACGCCAGCAACGACAACAACACGTTTGATGACCGCAGCCCAGCCAAAGGCCCGGAGCCCGAGGGCGTGACCACGGCGAAATTCGGTACGAAAACCTTCGCCTTCATTGGCTTGGAGCGCGTTGGCGGCGTGATGGTCTACGATGTCAGTAACCCAGCTGCGCCGGTGTACGTCACCTATCTGAATACCCGTACCGGTGCAACGGGTACGCCGGCGGCAGGTGATCGAGGCCCAGAAGGCTTGCTTTTCATCAAAGCCGCCAATTCCCCGACAGGTAAGCCGCTGATCGTTGTCACCAACGAAACCAGCGGAACCACGGCCGTCTTTCAGCTCAATCTGACCTATTGATCTCTTCTGAGGCAAGTCACCCAAACCCCACCCGCATGGATGCGGGTGGGGTTTCCTCTTTGGGCGAACACAAATATGACTGTCATCAATAATTCATAAAAAAGTCGTGTTTTTGTCACGCCACATTGGCAAGATCAGCTGATTCGCAACTATCTCGTTTCGTATATTGGAGTAAAAAGATGGCAAAAGATTTTTCAACGATGGAAGACTCAAACACTTCCTCAAACCCAAGCATTCATGATGTGTCAGATCCAGCGCGCCGCTTGTTCATGCGCGGCAGCGTCGCTCTGGCCGCGGGTGGCCTGTTCAGTGGCTTAGCGGGATGCGCCAGTGGCGGCATGACTGGCGCCGGATTGATTGGCTTCAAAAGCGTACCCATTGGCACAAGCGACACGGTCGTCGTGCCCGAGGGCTACACCGCTCAACCCATGGCACCGTGGGGCGAACCGATCGGTCTTGCTGGCAACATGCCCGCATTCAAACCCGATGCCAGCAACACAGCTGCGGAGCAAGAAGCGCAGATGGGCATGCATCATGACGGTATCCACTACTACCCGCTCGGGCAAGGCGCAGAGGGTAACAAAAACGGCTTACTCGCCATGAATCACGAGTACACCGACGACGGGCTGTTGCACACCGACGGCATGAAAACTTGGAACGCCGAAAAAGTGAAAAAGGCGCAAGCTGCGCATGGCGTTTCGGTGATCGAAGTGCGTGAAACCGCTGGCACATGGGAAATCGTACGCCCCTCGCGCTTCGCCCGCCGTATCACTGGCAACACGCCCATGACGGTGTCGGGCCCGGCCGCAGGACATGCGCTCATGAAGACGGCTGCAGACAACACTGGCGCACGGGTACTGGGCACGCTCAACAACTGCGGCAGCGGAATTACACCTTGGGGCACCTATCTCACCTGCGAAGAAAACTTCATCGGTTACTTCAGTGGCGGCGACACTCTCTCGGCTCATGAGCGCCGCTGGGGCTTGCGCAAGGCGGGCTGGGGCTATCGCTGGCACGAGCATGATGACCGCTTTGACGCAGTCAAAAACCCCAACGAACCCAACCGCTTCGGCTGGGTCGTAGAAATTGATCCGATGAACCCCACTGCAGCGCCAATCAAGCGCACCGCGCTCGGCCGCTCTGCACACGAAGGAGCAACCGTTGCTGTCACGAAAAACGGCCATGCCGTGGTGTACATGGGCGAAGATGCTCGCTTTGAATACATTTACAAGTTTGTTAGCCAAGACAAAATTCGCCCAGCAACAGCCACGCAATCGGCAGCGCAGGTCAACCGCAATCTGCTGGATGAAGGTATCCTTTATGTTGCCAAGTTCAATGAGGACGGCACGGGCACTTGGATTCCCATGATTCAAGGCCTTGCCCCTCTGACGCGGGCAAATGGCTTTGCCGATCAGGGGGAAGTAGTCATCAAGTCACGCCAAGCTGCCGACCTCTTGGGTGCAACGAAAATGGACCGCCCAGAGTGGATCGACATCGACAAACAAGGTTGGGTGTATTGCACATTGACCAACAACAGCAACCGCGCCGGCACCAACCAGCCCACGATTGATGCGGCCAACCCACGTGCCAACAACACCATGGGCAACATCATCCGCTGGAAGGATACCGGCGATTTCGATGGCGACACCTTCCGCTGGAATCACTTCGTTCTTGCTGGCGATCCGCAGCTTGCCCGCGCCGATGCCAAAGGCAACATCAAGGGCGATATGTTTGCCTGCCCAGACGGCCTGTGGACTGACGCCCGTGGTGTGCTTTGGATTCAAACCGATATGAGCACATCCGCCATGGGCA
>JANPAK010000370.1:0-2459 GCA_031429925.1 Variovorax sp. | reverse complement strand
CCGCTGGAGGCCTGCGAAGAACGCCGGCTGGCCTTGCTGCCAGCGACACCATCACCGGTGTGGGAGGAACTGATGGTGAGCCCCGGTTACATGCATGCGCTGGGGCTGATCCCCTGATTGAATCCTGATCAGGCCTGAATCAGGGGATCAGGCCTTTGTCAGTCCTGATCAGGCCTCAGCCGGAATGCGCAGCTTCTGCCCTGGGTAGATCTTGTCCGGGTGGCTCAGCATCGGCTTGTTGGCCTCAAAAATCATCGGGTACTTATTGGCATCGCCGTAATACGTCTTGGCGATCTTGGAAAGATTGTCACCGCTGACCACCATGTGAAACTGGCAAGCAGGCGCATCCGGTTCGTCGCAGGTCATCTCATCAGACACGCCGGCCACGCCATGCACGTTACCGCAGCAAACGATGATCTTTTCGCGCACTTCCTGCGTGGCCACCAGCCCGCTCACGGTGATGATCTGATCCGCCCCATTGAAGGCGATCACCAAATCATCGGCTGGCAGATCTTGCGTGCGGATGTAATCCTTAATGGCATTGGAAGCTGCTTCATTGGCCGCTGCCGCTTTTTCTTCGTTGCTCGGCTCGGCCACAGCAGCAGCCACTTCAGGCTTGCTACCAAACAGTTTTTGACCAGCTTCTTTGAAAAACGAAACGATACCCATGGTGTGCTCCTCGGCGATTGGTTGATAAGCCTCAGTTGTACATCAAAAGCATGACAAAGCAGAGAAAGAATCACTCTGCCCGGTAATTGGGCGCTTCTTTCGTGATTTGTCCGTCATGCGCGTGGCATTGCGGAGCAGGGAACCGGGTGTGCATCTTGTTGCCATGCATTGATCGCGGCAGGCACGGTTACTGCCTCTCAAGGACATTTGCTACAACTTCAATAGCACTCTGCGAAGTTTCCATGAGGGATAGAGGCTGATTTCTCATAAATTTTTTGCTGTTTTGATGATTTTGAGAGGTTTTGCACCTGTTGTTCAAGCGTTTTGAGCACTTTGCGCCTATGGAATATGCGCAGAATGCTATTGAAAGAGTAGCGACATGGCTCACTATCGCGTCATCCACGTAGCTTTGGCCATAGCGCGACGCTTGCTACCGATGCAAGCCGTCGTCACCGCCAAAGTGGTCTTTGCCTCCCATACATTTCAGATTAATGGGGATCTGACCCCAATTATTTTTGACCCCAATTATTTTGCAGATTATTGTTGATCTGACCCAAATTATTTGAAGGCAAATCAGCCTCCAGCTCTCGTGGATAATTCGCAAGCTGATATGAATTCAGGGATAGAAACACCAACTTGCCCGGCAGATTCAGGCTCGAAGGCCATAGGGATAAATCAAAAAAAAGGCAGCATTTGAAGCGACATAACCCCGCCGTCAGATGCTCGATCAATTTGGAGCTGGGCTCGTGTCCTTCGTAAAAGAATCAATTTTCCCAAGAATCTTCGATTCTGGATCGTTCTTCTGCGCACCATAATATTCATCGCCTGACTTAAGAATGTACCAGCAAAGGTTTGCACTGGAGCCCCATTGCAGCCACTTTTTAGGGGTGCACATTTTGCCGTCGTCTTCAATCCTCCAGGCTCCCTCAGCGGCAGATTGCGTGCGGCTGGCGTAATGATGACCAGTCCCGGTGATTTTCCCGTCCACTGACAGCACCAAGTCTTCTTCACCTTGCCGATTCGGCCATTTCGACTTAAGTCGAATCGGCATCATCTCGAGCAGATCGGCCTTCGTCATTTGTTTGCCGCCTTTCTGCACAAACTCGCTGATGAGCATCTGCGCCTGCGCCGAAACACTCACCGAAAGCGCCAACAACAGAGCGGGAAATCGAAAAGAGAACAATTTCATACCACAACTCCAGATAAACAACAGCACAATCCAGCCAAACTGACTGTCCAGTGCATGTTATCAAATAGATTAGCCACAAGCCATCATCAAAATTGTGGAGACTGCTACCTCAGCAATTGAACCCAATTCATTTCACTCTGCCCGGTAATTGGGCGCTTCTTTCGTGATTTGCACATCATGAACATGGCTTTCGCGTATGCCTGCCGTGGTGATTTCCACGAATTCGGCCTTGGCCTGCATATCTGCCACGGTGGCGCAGCCGCAATAGCCCATGCTGGCGCGGATGCCGCCCGCAAGCTGGAAGATGATGGCTACGACGGAGCCTTTGTAAGGCACGCGGCCTTCAATGCCTTCGGGAACGAGCTTGTCGGCATTGGGGTTGCCGGTGCTGCTTTCTTGGAAATAGCGATCGGCGCTGCCTTGTTGCATGGCGCCGATGGAGCCCATGCCGCGGTAGCTCTTGTAGCTTCGGCCCTGGAACAGCACGATCTCGCCCGGCGCCTCTTCGGTGCCGGCGAACATGCCGCCCATCATCACCGTGTGCGCGCCGGCGGCGATCGCCTTGGCGATGTCACCGGAATAGCGGATGCCGCCGTCGGCG
>JANPAK010000369.1:0-2555 GCA_031429925.1 Variovorax sp. | reverse complement strand
TGGGCGTCTATCCAAAACCCTTCACCGATGTCATGGATGCCTCGGTAACTGATTTGATCAAGCATGTGGCAGCGACCAAGCTGAAGTAAGCGATGAACGATAACACCATGATCACTACTGCCAGCTGGATCGCTGCACTTCCTGAAATCTTGCTACTTGTTATGGCCTGCGTGATCCTGCTCGTGGATCTGGGTGTCAAAAGTCCCCGTCGAACTGCAACGCATCTTTTGACGCTTGCGACACTGCTCGTCGTTGCGTTCATTCACGCAAATTATGCGATGAAGGAGCAAACAGCCTACGGTTTTGGGAACATGATCGTGAGCGATCCGATGGGGCACTGGTTGAAATGCTTTGCCT
Organism: Variovorax sp.; assembly: GCA_031429925.1. Classification (GTDB taxonomy): domain Bacteria; phylum Pseudomonadota; class Gammaproteobacteria; order Burkholderiales; family Burkholderiaceae_C; genus JANMDU01. The sequence continues at coordinate 2,198 of JANPAK010000369.1, read as the reverse complement.
GCATTTCTATGGCAGTCACTTTGGTCTATTCGCGACCATACGCATATGACCGAGGCATGCTTGTCGGTGGTGAACTCTACACGCTATCGCTGTTCGCGCTTCTAGGTATGTGCGTGATGATTTCCGGCAACAATTTTTTGGTGATCTACGTTGGGCTGGAATTGCTCACTCTCTCTAGCTATGCGCTCGTGGCGCTGCGTCGCGACCATGCGCAAGCGAGTGAGGCAGCTATGAAGTACTTCATTCTTGGTGCATTGGCGAGCGGATTTCTTTTGTACGGTTTGTCGATGATATATGGGGCCACTGGTTCACTGGACATTGGCACGGTGTTTAAGCAAGTTGGCTCAGGAACCTATAAGCATCAGGTCTTGGTGTTTGGCTTGGTGTTCATTGTTGCGGGCTTGGCCTTTAAGTTGGGCGCCGTGCCGTTTCACATGTGGGTGCCAGACGTTTACCAAGGTGCGCCCACGGCGGTAACCTTGATGATTGGTAGTGCGCCTAAACTGGCTGCCTTTGCGATCTGCATTCGCTTGCTGGTGGAGGGGCTGTTGCCGCTAGCAAAGGACTGGCAGCAGATGTTGATATTCTTGGCGATTGGCTCACTTCTCGTTGGCAATCTCGCTGCAGTTGCGCAAACCAACATTAAGCGGATGCTGGCATTTTCGACCATTGCTCAAATGGGATTTTTGTTGCTTGGCTTGCTCTCGGGCGTCGTGGGAGGCAATACAAGCGGCGCTGCAGCAGCTTATTCCGCCTCCATGTTTTATGCGATCACCTACGTATTGACGACATTGGCCACTTTTGGCGTCATCATGCTTTTGGCGCGCGAGGGTTTTGAGAGTGAAGAGATATCTGATTTTGCTGGCTTGAATCAGCGCAGCCCCTTGTATGCGGCGGTCATGGCCATTTGTTTGTTGTCTTTAGCAGGTATCCCGCCCATGGTCGGATTTTTCGCTAAGCTTTCTGTATTGCAACCCTTGGTCGACGCACGAGATCCCATGCTCTTGGGCTTGGCTGTATACGCAGTGTTGATGAGTTTGATTGGCGCTTTCTACTACCTGCGTGTGGTGAAGGTAATGTATTTTGATGCTCCGATCACCGCTGGGACCGTTAGCGCAAGTCTCGAAGTTCGTACTGTGCTGGCACTCAATGGCGCCCTAATCCTTGTTCTTGGCATTTTCCCAAGTGGTTTGATGCAACTGTGTTTGCAAGCGATCATCAAGACCCTTGCCGCCTAAAGTCTTTGGTCCGACGATACATTCTTTTCCATGGGTCAAACTGAATCAGTGTCGTTGGTCGTGGTGCTTGCCTTATTGGCGGCAAACTGGCCTTTCTTAACCACTCGGCTGCTTGGCATCGTACGCCTCAAGACAGGCAAGAACTTGGCGATGCGCCTTGCGGAGTTGGTTGTGCTTTATCTGTTCGTGGGCGGCTTAGCGCTCATGCTTGAGCAGCGTTTGGGGCAGATCGCGCCGCAGAAGTGGGAGTTTTACGCCATTACGGCAACCGCATTTGTGACCTTCGCGTTTCCTGGCTTTGTGTGGCGCTATCTCATCAAGCATCCGCAATCCGAGTGACATTGGCGGGCCTGATTCAATGAGTGCACAGCCGTCTGGCCTTGAAGAGGAGCTCTTGCATAGCGACACCCTGCTGATTGGCGGGTTTTTGCATGTCAAACGCGACAGAGTCCGCTTGCCCAACGGCAATGAGTCCATTCGAGAATTCATTGTCCATCCGGGTGCTGTGGTTTTGATTCCTTTGCTGGACAACGGTGACGTGGTCCTCGAGCGGCAATTTCGCTATCCGATTGGTCAGACGATGGTTGAGTTTCCGGCTGGTAAGCTTGATCCAGGCGAGGCTCCTATCAACTGCGCTCTGCGCGAGTTGCGAGAGGAAACAGGCTACACCGCTTCTGAATGGGCATATGCAGGATGCATGCATTTGGCCATCGCATACTCCACAGAGTTGATTCATATTTACTTTGTTCGCGGGCTAGTCTTGGGCAGTCGCGATCTCGATCAAGACGAATTTCTGGACGTGTTCACCGCGCCTGCTAAGCAGTTCATTGCTTGGTGCACAGACGGAACCGTTACTGATGCTAAGTCTGTGACTTGCGCTTTGTATCTGCAGCAATTCCTTGAGGGCAACAAGCCGCTCTCTTGGCTGCCTACACCATCGACGCGGGGTGTTGAGCGATG
>JANPAK010000368.1:0-3477 GCA_031429925.1 Variovorax sp. | reverse complement strand
GCATCGGCCCGTTCAAGCAAGAGCCAGACCGCATCATATTTGAAGCCCATTGATCGCCGGACATTAAGAATATGAAAAAAATCATCCTCTCTTTGCTTGCTGCGATATCCCTTAGCCCAGCCTTTGCCGCTGGAGATGGTATCGCTTGGGACAAAGCCAACCCCAAAACCAATGATATGGCTGCGCTACAAAACGGCGCGAAGATTTTTGCCAACTATTGCCTCAGCTGTCACAGTGCTGCCTACATGCGCTACAACCGTCTGAAAGATATCGGCCTGACTGACCAGCAGATCAAGGATAACCTCTTATTCGCAACCGATAAAGTCGGTGAGACCATGAAGGCGGCCATTGATCCCAAGCAGGCCAAGGAGTGGTTTGGTGGCGTGCCACCAGACTTGACGGTTATTGCAAGATCCCGCGCGGACGTCTCCAAAGGAGCCGGTGCCGACTACCTTTATACGCTGCTGCGTACCTATTACCGTGATGATAGCAAAGCCACCGGATGGAATAACAAGGCGTATCCCAATATCGGCATGCCTCATCCGCTGTGGGAACTGCAAGGCGAGCGTGAGCCGGTCTATCAAACCATCAAGAGTCATGGAAAAGAAGAGCAAGTACTCTCTGGTTGGAAGCAGGTGAAGCCTGGTTCCTTGACGCCACTGCAATACGATCAGGCGGTGAGCGACCTGGTCAGCTACCTACAATGGATGGGCGAGCCAGGACAAAATCAGCGCGTGCGCATTGGCGTGTGGGTGCTGATTTTCTTGAGCTTCTTCACGATCATCGCTTGGCGATTAAATGCGTCTTTCTGGAAAGACATTAAATAAATTCTGGATGTTGTTGCTGGCGCAGCGGCATCTCCACCGGAGTGGGGCGCATGGGCGCCTCCACTCCTTTTTGATTTTTAGGAGTTCACCGACATGATGGTGCTTTATTCGGGTACGACGTGCCCCTTCTCTCACCGCAGCCGCTTTGTGCTGTTTGAAAAAGGTATGGACTTTGAGATCCGTGATGTGGACTTGTATAACAAGCCCGAAGACATCAATGTGATGAATCCCTACGGCCAGGTGCCAATTCTTGTTGAGCGCGATTTGATTTTGTACGAATCCAACATTATCAACGAGTACATTGACGAGCGCTTCCCGCATCCGCAGCTGATGCCCGGTGACCCTGTGGATCGCGCGCGCGCGCGACTGTTCTTGCTCAATTTCGAAAAAGAGTTGTTCACCAACGTCTCTATCCTTGAAAACCGAGCTTTGAAAGGCAACGACAAGGTGCTGGAAAAAGCCCGTAATCATATTCGGGACAAGCTCACGCAGATGGCGCCCGTGTTTTTAAAGAATAAATTCATCATGGGGGATAACTTTTCCATGCTTGACGTCGCACTTGCGCCGCTGCTATGGCGTTTGGACTTCTATGGCATCGAATTGTCAAAGAACGCTGCACCGTTGCTTAAGTACGCCGAGCGCATCTTCTCTCGCCCAGCATACATCGAAGCGCTCACGCCTTCGGAGAAGGTAATGCGCAAGTAAATGTTGTGACACTTGTCTGATCCCCGACGGTCTGCTTTCGAGCAGGCCGTTTTGCTTTGTTACCATAGCACCATCATGATCGATTCCAGCCAATCCTCGTCCACTCGCCCTTACTTGCTCCGTGCCTTGTATGAATGGTGCGCAGACAACGGCTTGACGCCGTACATTGCCGCTTACGTCGATGATGCGGTGAAGGTGCCTACCGAGCATGTCAAGAACAATGAAATTGTTCTGAACATCAGTATGGACGCAACCAGCAATTTGAAGATCGGCAATGACGTCTTGACGTTCAAAGCACGTTTTGGCGGGCAGGCCCGCGAGATTGTGGTGCCAATCGATCATGTGATTGCCATTTACGCTCGGGAAAATGGGCAGGGGATGGCATTTCCGGTGCCGCAAGCGATGCAACCTGTTGGCGAAGTGGCTCCAAAGCCGCCCGTCGGATCTAAGTCCGCGCAGGGTCTGCGATCAGTTCAATCATCACCTGCAGACGCTGCGACCAGTGTGAAGCTTACTGCCTCTCAGGCCAATGTCGTGAAACTTAAGGGAGTAGATCCGGCCTCTGCGCTGCTGCAGCCCTACACCGGAGATGCAACTGCGGCCGAAGACCCCTCAGCCGGAAACTCCAACGAAGATCCGCCCGGAGGCACGCCGAATGGGAAAGGCAAGAATGCGGGGCGTCCGTCGCTCACGAGGGTGAAGTAAAAGTAGCAGGCCTGCAAGGTGCGCAACCCCCAAAGTGGCGCGGGCATCCGGTAAAATGCGGGTGCGCCGCTTTAGCTCAGTGGTAGAGCAACCGCCTTGTAAGCGGTAGGTCGTCAGTTCAATCCCGACAAGCGGCACCAATTTTTTTGCGCACAAGTGATTCAGTTTTCAAGCAAAAACGGCTTGAAACAGTTGCTCTTTCATTGTAGGTAGCTATCGTTAATGTAGCAAGCATAGTCGCTTCAAGACTCAAGAAGAGAATCAGGCAGTTCGCATCGCAATCTTGACGCGGATCTCCTGAACGGGATGGCCGTGTGTGCGCAAATGGGCCAATAGTGCAGGTGCCAGTTGGCGCAACTTCGCGGCAACGGCGCTGTTGCTGGCCAGTAAGCACCAGTGGCCGTCTTGTAGCGGGCCTGCTTGTACGCCTGTAAGCATCGTTGGCGGTAGCAGTGGCGAAACCAAGCGCAGGCATTCGCCAGACTGCCGAGCGCGAGCGGCCAAACCCGCTAAGCTGCTTGACTGCTGCAGCGCTTGAGCTACGGGAATGGCACTGCGCGGTTGTACAGTGCGCAAGGGCAGGTATGATGCGCTGTTTTGAGGCATGGTTAGCGAGGGCTCTCCGAGTGGCTCGAATGGATCAGCAATCATCGTTGGGAATTACGACGTATGCATTTGATTATCACGGATGCTTGGCTTGCCAAGTCTAGACCGATGCACCTTAGTGGCACCAAGCTCTTGTTGGCGGGTCTGGGCTTGGCATTGGCAATAATGATCGTCGCTGTTGGTTTGTATCATCTGGTCTTTCTCAAGGGCGCGCGAGAAGGCTGGCCAGTTATTGGCGCACTTGTGAAGTTGGTGGTCAAGGACGAGTTTGAACAGCGTGATCGCTTTATGCGCGAAAACCTTGATGCCATGGCCAAGAAGGTGGGAGAGATGCAAGCCAAAATCTCGCAATTGGAAACTCTTACCGAGCGGGTGTCACAACTGGCTGGCGTGCCGGTACCCGCCAGCCTCAAAGCCGCGCCAGGTCGTGGCGGTGTGCTCATCGGCAACCGACCCCTCACGCTCGAAGAGTTACAACAAACGGTCACAGACCTTGAAGCGCTGAGCGGGCAAAAAATTGACTTGCTGACCGTCATGGAGTCACGCTTATTCGACCAAAAGATTGCTAAGGTTATGTTACCTACAGCCCAACCCGTACCAGGTTCTCACTTGGGTTCGCAGTTTGGCTGGCGCC
>JANPAK010000367.1:0-2851 GCA_031429925.1 Variovorax sp. | reverse complement strand
CCCCGCCATAGGGATGTCCAAGATATTGAAATTCTGCTTACGGATCAAGTAAAGCAGAAGGTCTAAGGGGCCTTCAAAAGCCTCCAGAAAAACCTCCAACGCATCTGGCGGGATGTACAGATCATGCGGCATTGCGAACAGGGGCTCGCCATAAAGGCGGGCCAATGCCACGTTGTCAAGCACGGCGGGCAGGCCTGGCAGTTCGGGGGCGTCTGCGCGAGACACGGGCAACGTGGTCGCGAGAGACTCAGTGAGGTTGGATGCTTCAGTCACGGCAAACGATGTGACTGAAGTCACGCCTTGGTTTGATACACGTACGCGTTTTGTTTCACTTCACCCGCTTTGGTGTCAGCCTGCTGAGCCAGATCCACGTTTTTGTCCCAAAGCAAGGCTCGGCCCGCTCTTTGCTGCGCATCGAGCTCCGGGCGTGCCCTTTTGAGGTCTGTGATGAAGTTTGTGGTCTCTGAGCGATAGTTCGCATTCTTTGCCAACAAATTTGTGATCAGGTTTTTCAAGGAAGACATCGGATTACACTGCATTAAGGGTTGAATGACTAAGGGCATTTTACCGGTGCGCATGAATAGGAATAATATGCTTCCCTCTAAATTGAAACGAATGGCTGCAATGGGTTTTTTGGCAGGTTTGTTGAGCGTGGTCGGTTGCGATCAGCAGCGGATTGTGGAGCTTGAGGAGGGGGTGGCGACAGAAGCCGATGTGCGTGCCAAATTTGGCGAACCGGAGAGGGTCTGGGATGGCGCGGGTGGCGCGCGCATCTTTGAATACAACCGTCAGCCAGCTGGGCACCGCAATTACATGATCACTATTGGCACCGATGGCAAGATGAGTGCGCTTAGGCAAGTGCTCACACCCGAGAACTTTGCAAAAGTACAATCCAGCATGATGATGGAAGACGTGCGCAAAATGCTTGGCAAACCGATGAAGGTGGTGCCGTATGAGTTGAAGAAAGAGACCTACTACAACTGGCGCTATCTGGCGGATGGTGCGAACACGAGCATGATCTTCAGCGCGGTCATGGACAGCAATTTGCATGTGATTCGCACCGAAACGATGCTCGATCCGGAAGATCCTAAAAATGGGATGACGGGCAAGTAAATCCGTCTTCAGCGCTTGAGCTTGCCGAGCACCCAAGAAGCGACCAGTCCACCTGCGATTCCCCACGTCAGGCTCAGCGCCAGCGTGAGTACAAAAGTCACACCTAGCACCCAACTCATCTCGCGCGGCCTACGGTGCAGTGTGGCGAGCGTTTTCCAATCGCCCATATTCCAGGCGATGAAGAGCAAAATCCCCGAGAGCACAGCCAGCGGGATATGCGCGGCCAAGGGTGCGGCGATCACTACGATCAGTAAAAGCGTTAAAGAATGCACCAAGCCGGAGACAGGCGTGCTGCCACCAGTTTTCAGATTCGTCACGGTGCGAGCAATGGTGCCTGTGACGGGCATGCCGCCCAGCAAAGGCACAGCCATGTTCGCGAGGCCTTGCGCTATCAGCTCCTGATTGGGCGCGTGCTTTTGCATCTTGGGTTCGAGTTCATCGGCCAAGCGGGCACACAGCAGCGATTCGATTGAGCTTAAGACCGCTAGGGTACAGGCCGGGACGATCAGTTGTGGCAGGCTGCTCCAGGGCACCGACGGAAGGGTGAACGTTGGCCAATGGCTACCCATCTCGTTGAACGCGGCACCAAATCGATCGCCGATAGTCTCGGCGGGCCATTGAAAGACCGCGGCCAAAGCCGTGAGCAAACACAGGGCGAGCATTGAGCCCGGAACCCGCGTCAGAGCCGGCCGGCGTTTGCCCAAGCACTGCCACAGAATCAAAATTCCGATGCAGCTGACGGCCAAGGCCACTGACCATCCATTCCATTGCGCCGCATGCTTGGCGACGGCAGAGAGCAAACCCGCCACGTCGGCGGGCGGTTTGGCAATCGGCAGGCCGAGCGCGTCTTTGAGCTGCGTGACGATGATGATCACCGCGATGGCACTGGTAAAGCCCTCGATCAAGGCATCTGGCACATGGCGCATCCAGCGCCCCAACTGGAGTAAGCCCATGAGCACCATCATCGCGCCGGCCAGCATCGTCGCTAGCAGCAAGCCCATCAAGCCGTGTTGCAGAACGATGCCGTAGACCACCACGATAAAGGCGTTGGCTGGGCCAGCGATCTGCACATTTGATCCACCAAGTAGTGACACCACCAAGCCGCCCACAATCGCGGTCCACAGGCCAGCCTGGGGCGAAAGACCCGACGCAATAGCGATCGCAATGGCCAGCGGCAAGGCCACGATACCGACCGTCACACCGGCTCCAATGTCTTTGATGAGGGCAGCGCGGCCATAGCCGGGCAGGGTATCGAGCAGGCGCGGCCTAAAAATCATGCGAAAAAAGAGCAAGCTGTGTGCCAGCGCATCTAAAACTGCAAGCTTGCGGGAAGGTATTTGGCCATCAAGTCTTCGTAGTAGGGCTTGACGTCACTCAGCACGGGGCGATGGGGGTTTTTGGAGTACAGATCGTAGGGATTGAAGCGCTGTACCCAAGGCAGCATGGCGCGATCTTGCGCGTTGCAAAGATGATCGTAATCACCGGCCTTGTGCCAGCTGTAAAAGCTGTGATAGCGAATCATGTAGAGCGCCTCCAGCGGCAAATGGTCGCGCAGCAGGTGGTACAGGTACTCATCATGACCCCAGCTCATGTGGACTTGATTCAAGCCGCAGTTTGGCGCGTAAACGCCGTGTTTGGTTCGTAGCTCAGGCTGCTGGAGATCGGGATTGTGCGCAAAGAACTCGCTGTAAACAATGCTATCGGAGTAGGCGCAGCCGGTCGGGAAGGTGTCGCCGAC
>JANPAK010000366.1:0-2791 GCA_031429925.1 Variovorax sp. | reverse complement strand
GCTGGGATAAAACACGGGGCCAAGACCGCTGCGCTTTTGGCTGTAATCCATGTACGCCATGACGATCGGCACTTTAGCGGCGGAGGCGATGTAGTAGAACCCGGTTTTCCAATAGCGTTCTTTGCTGCGCGTGCCTTCGGGAGGCACAATGAGTTGCACATCGCCATCAGCATCTTGCAAAGCTTGTGCAGAGGTGGCGACCAGGTTGGTCGACTGCTCACGGTTCACAGGAATGCCACCCAGCCACATCATGATGGCGCGAAACGGCGGCTTGAATATGCTTTGCTTGCCCATCCAATAAATATTTAAGCGCAATGCAAAACACACCATGAGCGTATAGGGAAGATCCCAGTTGCTCGTGTGCGGCGCAGCAATCAGGACGGCTTTGCCCACATCCGCTGGCAAACTGCCCTCGATCTTCCAGCCCGTGAGCTTGAGAAATGCGATGGACCCTGCACGCAGCAAGGTGTTGACCACGGGCGTGGTGAAGATGGTGCGGTGCATAGAGAGGCGAGTATCGGTGACTCACCAATCCTTTGGGTCAATGTGGCTTATTTCTTTTGCGCCGCGTAAGCAGCCATGCCATCGGTGATTTCTTTGCGGGCGGCATCAACACCCTCCCAACCGAGCACTTTCACCCATTTGCCCTCTTCCAAATCTTTGTAGTGCTCAAAGAAATGAGAAATGGTTCGTAGGCGCAGCGGGTTCATATCTTCTGGCTTAAGCCACTGCGTGTACAGGCTACATTTTTTATCGATGGGCACGGCGAGCAGTTTGCCGTCCTCACCCGCCTCGTCTTCCATTTTCAGGATACCAATCGCGCGACAAGTAATCACGACCCCAGGAATCAGCGGCACGGGAGTGATGACCAAGACATCAACCGGATCACCATCACCGCTGAGCGTCTTAGGGATGTAACCGTAGTTGGTGGGGTAATGCATCGAGGTGCTCATGAAGCGATCCACGAAGATCGCGCCAGACTCTTTATCGACCTCATACTTGATCGGGTCTGCATTCATCGGAATTTCGATAATGACGTTGAATTCTTCGGGGGCGTTTTTGCCTGGGGTGACTGCATCAAGGGACATGGTGTTCTCAATATTACGGAAAGCGGGCCGAACGGTTAGTATTAACCCTGATTTTACTTTCCGCAAGCGGGCAAAACATGAAAAAAGCCTCGAATACCGCTAAATTCAGGGGGTTGGCCAATTGTCTGCGCAAAGCCCTAGGTTTTCGGATGAGGAAGCAACGCTGCGGGTGCAATGCCTTAGGTGTTGCACCTTCTACGTAAAACCAAATTGGAGATTGAATTATGACAGGCAATGCAGCACTGATCTTTGTGCTAGTTTGCGGTCTGGCCGCCGTCGCGTACGGCTTCTGGGCACGCAGTTGGATCCTTTCCCAAGACGCAGGCAATGCCCGCATGCAAGAAATTGCAGCGGCCATTCAAACGGGCGCAGCCGCTTATTTGGCTCGTCAATACAAAACCATCACCGTTGTCGGCGTTGTGCTGGCGATTTTGATTGCTGTGTTCCTCGACGGCATGTCTGCCGTGGGCTTTGTGGTGGGCGCGGTGCTCTCGGGCGCTTGTGGCTTCATTGGCATGAACGTGTCGGTGCGAGCCAACGTTCGTACCGCACAAGCTGCGACCAAAGGCATCGGCCCCGCGCTTGACGTGGCCTTCCGTGGCGGCGCGATCACCGGCATGCTGGTGGTTGGCCTTGGGCTGCTCGGCGTGGCGATTTTTTACTGGTTTCTCGTCGGCAACGGTGCCATGACGCCAGACAAAAACCTCGCCAAGATGCTCAATCCGCTGATCGGCTTTGCGTTCGGCTCATCTTTGATTTCTATCTTCGCTCGTTTGGGCGGTGGCATTTTCACCAAAGGCGCTGACGTGGGCGCAGATTTGGTGGGCAAAGTGGAAGCTGGTATCCCAGAAGATGATCCACGCAACCCTGCCGTCATTGCCGATAACGTGGGCGACAACGTGGGCGACTGCGCTGGCATGGCCGCTGACTTGTTTGAAACCTATGCCGTAACGCTGATCGCGACCATGGTGCTAGGCGCTTTGCTGCTCGCTAGCTCGGGCACAGCCGCTGTGATCTACCCGCTGATGCTCGGCGCAGTGTCGATCATCGCTTCGATCATTGGTTGCTTCTTCGTCAAGGCAACGCCGGGAATGAAGAACGTGATGCCTGCCTTGTACAAAGGTTTGGCAGTGGCCGGCGGCTTGTCGCTGATTGCTTTTTACTTTGTGACCGTGGCCATCATGCCCGACAACGCGATCAAGACCAGCGGCACGCAAATGGCGCTGTTTGCGTCTTGCGCAGTCGGCCTGATTCTCACGGGTGCTTTGGTTTGGATCACTGAGTTTTACACCGGCACGCAATACTCGCCAGTGAAACACATTGCACAAGCCTCGACCACCGGCCACGGCACCAATATCATTGCTGGCTTGGGTGTATCGATGCGCTCGACCGCTTGGCCCGTGCTTTTCGTTTGCGCGGCCATCTGGGTCTCTTACGCATTGGCTGGTCTGTACGGCATTGCTATTGCAGCCACCTCCATGTTGTCCATGGCTGGCATCGTCGTAGCGCTAGATGCCTACGGCCCGATCACGGACAACGCTGGCGGCATTGCCGAGATGGCCGAGCTGCCTCCTTCTGTGCGTGACGTGACCGATCCGCTGGACGCCGTGGGCAACACCACCAAGGCCGTGACCAAAGGCTACGCGATCGGCTCGGCTGGCTTGGCTGCACTCGTGCTGTTCGCCGACTACACTCACAAGCTC
>JANPAK010000365.1:0-5244 GCA_031429925.1 Variovorax sp. | reverse complement strand
CACCGAGCAAATCACCGCGACTGCCTACACCACCTAAGCGGCGCACAGCCTCATTGGCGTCCAGCGCGCCCGATGAACGGATATCGCCTCCAAGAATGACGCTGGCGCCAACCGGCGCAGTCTGCAGCAGCTGCTCAGTGCGGTTGGCACTGACGATCACGGGTTTGAGTTCTGGGATATTGGCGTTTTGCGCGAAGCTGACGCCTGGAAAAGATGCGCATGCAGCAGCGCAAGCCGACGCGATACCGCGCTTAACGAACGAGAAGTTTTTCATAAAAATGGAACAAACAAAGCGTGTCCGGTGTCAGCTTCCCCGCTGACTTGGACGAATGTGATGCGCTCAGGCTCTCGCCTAGGCGCATCGCCTTGCTGGCCGGTATCCGGGCTGATGGATTGCAACCTGCTACAGCCTTCCCAGATGCGTGAGCACCCAGTGGCTACTGTTGAAGCAAGCGGGTTTGCGTCGACTGATGCAAACCGTCCATACACCGTTGCGGGGGCAGCGCGGGCTCAGTGCTTGGCAGCACCTTCCGCTTCCCGTTGAACTGCGGCACAGAACTGCGCCGCGAGCACCAACACAGTGATTCTAAACCGTTGTCTAAATGTCACTGTGCCGACACGCCAGACGCCGGACTGACCGAAAATCACTTGCCTCCACCTCAAAACTAGCCGTAGAATCAACGACTTACACGAGATTTCGATGGCAAATTCTTCAGACAATCCTGCCAACGCTGATGAGGCCTCAGCGATGAGCGCCCAAATTGAGGCGGTGATCGAACGCACTGAGCGCTTGTTGCTTCGCTACGAAGAACTCGTCCGCACCAATGCCCTGTTGCAGGATCAACTCACCACGGTCACGCAAGAACGTGACACCCTCAAATCGCGATTGTCAGCAGCGCGTTCGCGGATTGACGCGCTGATTGAACGCCTTCCCGAACAACCTGTTTTTGATGCCGCCGCCCAATGAAACAGCTTGAAGTACAAATCATGGGCCAGAGTTACTTGCTGGCTGCGCCCGAAGGTGGCGAACAACGCTTACTGACCGCAGTGGAAAAGGTCGACACCGCCATGTGTCGCATCCGCGATGCTGGCAAGGTCAAGGCGCGCGATCGAATTGCTGTTTTGGCCGCCCTCAATTTGGCCTTTGAAACCGATGTGCCCGCGGCCAGCAATGCCTCGAACTACAAAGCGCCATCACCCGTGAACAACTGGGGGCCTGACGCCCGCCTGTCCACGTTAATCGGTAAGCTCGATCAAGCTTTGCTCACCAGCGACGGGCAACTGCTTTAAGCCGCTGCGGCGAAGCAGAGCGTGTCGCCTTGGCGCCGCACAAATCCCTGCGCAACTTTCATGTCAATGGCGTGCCCCCGGGTGGTGCAAGCTTCAATTTGGTCGAGCAACTCATTCATTTGCGCCTCAGATCCTGTCGCGTGGTGCTGCGTTTTGAGCCAATGGCGCAGGTAATTGGCCTGCTGCACGCGTGGCAGGCTTTGGAGCGCGGCGATCTTCGGTGGGAGGCCGACAGATGCTTCTAAATTCATCGCGCTCTGCGCAATAATCATTTGGGCTTGCGCCATATTGCGCGCAACCCGTGCAAAGGTCTCGCGGTACTGAGGAAACACCTGTGCGAGTGCAGGAATCAGTTGGGCACGCATGCGATTTCGGGTGAAATGCAGGCTCTGATTCGTTGGGTCTTCTACCCAGCCCTGTCCGAGTTCGCCACTGCCTGGGGTACGCCCCGACAAGCCGCGATCGCTCAGCCACTGGCGAATTTGCTGCGCACCCATGGCCATGGGCTCAACCAAGAAAGGCCTCGCCCAATGCACCCCGTACCTCTCATACTGCGCGGCCATGCCGGCCAACCCATCGACGCCTGCGCCGCGAGAGAGTGCCAGCAACAGCGTTTCGACCTGATCATCGGTATGCTGCGCGAGTAACACCGTAGGCTGACTTGCTACTGATTCAATAGCATTCTGCGCAGGATTGACGTGTCTTGAGGCCTGATTTACCTGGAAAACATGGGCAGAAATTGCCGCATAGCGCGCCTTGCGCGCGGCATCCTCCGGGCTTTGCCCGAGCGCGGCCTTGGCATTCACTCGCAACACCATCAGCGGCACGCTGCGCTGTGCACAAAAAACCTCACAGTGCGACGCAAAATCATCCGCTGCCGCCTGCAAGCCATGATGAACATGCACCGCGCTGACTTTGCCCGGCGCAGCATCTAGAGCCATCAAAAGCAAAGCTGTCGAATCTGCGCCACCACTGTAGGCGACAATATAGGGAGGCGGCAAGCCAAGCATCTTGCCCATGCCAACAATCACGCTTTCGCGTCTGCCTTGGTATCTGTGAACTTGCCAAAGCCTTGCAGCTTCTCGTAGCGCTTGTCCAGCAGCTCTTTCACTTTGAGATCAGCCACTTGGCGATACGCATCGGTCAAGGCACGCTTGAGGAAAGCGGCAGCCTGCTTGTGATCACGATGCGCACCACCGACGGGTTCGCTGACGATTTTGTCCACCAAGCCAAGCGCCTTCAAGCGATGCGCAGTGATGCCCATGGCCTCAGCTGCGTCTTGTGCACGGTCAGCCGTCTTCCACAAAATACCAGCGCAGCCTTCGGGGCTGATCACCGAGTAAACCGAATACTGCAGCATCAACACCTGATCAGCCACTGCAATCGCCAAAGCGCCACCGGAACCGCCCTCGCCAATGATCGTGGAGATGATCGGCACCTCCAACTGCGCCATCTCGTAAATATTTCGGCCAATCGCCTCGCTTTGGCCGCGCTCTTCGGCGTCAATGCCGGGAAACGCGCCCGGCGTATCCACGAGTGTGAACACTGGGAGCTTGAATTTCTCTGCCGTCTTCATCAATCGCAGCGCTTTGCGATAGCCCTCAGGCCGCGCCATACCGAAATTGCGCATGCCGCGCTCTTTCACATCGCGCCCTTTTTGGTGACCGAGCACCATGCAGGCATGGCCATTGAAGCGAGCCAATCCGCCCATGATGGATTGGTCGTCCGCAAAATGCCGATCCCCATGCATTTCGACGAAATCGGTGAAGATTTCCTTCACGTAGTCCATGGTGTAGGGTCGCTCAGTGTGCCGAGCAATCTTGGTGATTTGCCAAGGTGTGAGCTGACTGTAGATATCTTTGGTCAGTTGCTGACTTTTCTTGGCAAGCTGGTCAATTTCATCGCTGATATCCACCGCGCTCTCGCCCTGCACATAGCGCAGATCGTCAATTTTGCCTTCCAGCTCCGCAATCGGTTGCTCAAAATCCAGAAATACTCTTTTTCCCAACTTCTGCTCCTTTTGCTCAGCGCGTCTCGCTAATGACACTGCCCTAAGCATCAAATTCGGCAATAAATCACACTTTAGTGTAAACCTGTTTTCGTCTTGCTGCGATCCTAGGCTGTACGTTAAAACAGTCCTGCGGTTGACCGCCGTTTTTAAGTTTGCATCGTGCCGTTGCACGGCTGGCAAAAACACATCGCGAGCGCGGGGAGATCAACGCCAGCTTTGAGCGAGCCATCCATGCCGAGACAAGCTGCGCCGAGCATGGATAATCGCCTCCCATGATCAAACTGTTTGTGGGGCTGGGCAACCCTGGTGCCGAATACGAGGCCACGCGGCATAACGCCGGGTTTTGGTTCGTGGACGAGCTGGCGCGGCAATGGAAGGCTCAACTGTCGATGGAAAAGGCTTATCACGGGCTGATGGCGCGCACCACGCAGGCGGGTGGCCACGTCTGGCTCTTGAAGCCGCAAACCTTCATGAATCTTTCTGGCAAGTCGGTGGCGGCGTTGGCTCGGTTTTACAAGATTAAGCCAGAGGAAATCCTCGTGGCCTATGACGAGCTGGACGTGGTGCCCGGCGAAGCCAAGGTCAAGCTGGGCGGCGGCTCCACCCACAACGGGCTGCGCGACATCTCCGAGCAAGTGGGCGCGGATTATTGGCGGCTACGCATTGGTATCGGGCATCCGGGCGTGAAATCAGAAGTACTCTCATGGGTGTTGAAGAAACCCAGCCTAGAGCAGCGCAGCTTGATCGACGAGACGATTGCACGAAGCCTCAAAGCGGTGCCTCACTTTTTAGCGGGCGAGTTCGACAAAGCCACGCAGATTATCCACACTGCCAAACCGCCGCGCCCCAAACCAGAGCGAAAAGTGCTATTAATAAAAGAGCATCCTGCGCAGGAAATACAAGGCCTTAAGCCCTAGAATGCCCGGAAAATACCATTTGTAAACTGGAGAACATGCCTTGGAGATTGCTTATCCCCTGATCGCCACTGTTGTGGCTTACCTCATCGGTTCGCTGAGCTTTGCCGTGATCGTGAGCAAGGCGTTCGGCCTGTCTGATCCGCGCACCTATGGCAGCAAAAACCCCGGAGCCACCAATGTGCTGCGCTCGGGCTCGAAGCAGGCTGCGATCATCACGCTAGCGCTTGATGCATTTAAAGGCTACCTGCCAGTGGCGCTGGTCAGCGCCTTCGGCGAGCCCTATGGCCTAGGCGACGGCACGATTGCAATGGTGGCATTTGCTGCTTTCATGGGACATGTGTTTCCGGTGTTCTTCGGCTTCAAAGGCGGCAAAGGAGTGGCTACGGCAGCGGGCGTCGTGTTCGGCGTGAGTTGGATTCTGGGCTTAGCAACGATTGTTAGTTTTGCCATCATCTTGTATTTCTTCCGGTGGGTATCGCTCGCGTCCATCGCAGCGGCGGCGTTTGTGCCGTTTTTCTACTTGTTGGGCGATCGTGGCCCGTGGTATGCCTCGAAGGCGATGTTGGCATCGCTGTTCTTCATCGCACTGGTGCTGGCCGTGCGCCACAAAGACAACATCAATCGGCTGCTGCAGGACAAAGAGCCACGGCTTGGCGAGAAAAAGTAGGGTTTTGGGAGCTGTGCCCAGATCCAACCTGCGCAGATTGCTATTGAATTTATAGCGTCAGAAGCGCCGCTCCAAGACCATCATGTCGCTGCTGCGGTTCATCGTGAACCGGCCGAGAAACGAGTTGCCCAGCAATGCAAACGGCAGATTTTGACCCACGACGGCATCCACCTCAAAGACTTCCACATCGCCGATCCGCACCGAATTGAGCTTGACCTGCCAACCTTGCGTGACCCCGTTGGCGGTGTTGATGCGCACTGGAATGCCTTTTTGATAATCAATACCCATGCGCTGCGCGTCATTGATGCCAATGGCCACCGATGTTGCACCTGTATCGACCATGAATTGAATCGTGCGGC
>JANPAK010000364.1:0-1506 GCA_031429925.1 Variovorax sp. | reverse complement strand
CGATCGCGAGCTCTCGGTGATTGGTGAGGCCGCCATCGACGGCGACGGTGACGGCGCGAGTGATGAAGTTGGTGAGCGCCCCGACATCACGCGTGCCGCCCCCGGCACGCAAGACCCGGGCAAACGGGTGCTCGCCCCCGAGCCCGATGCGCCCAAGCTGCACAAGGTGCTCGCGCAGGCCGGCGTCGGGTCGCGGCGCGACCTCGAAGAAATGATTGCCGGCGGCCGCGTCGCGGTCAACGGCCAGCCGGCGCATACCGGCCAGCGCCTCTCTTTTGGTGACCGCATCACGGTCGACGGCAAGCCGGTGCGGGTGCGCATCGCGCCGCCGCCGCCGCGGGTGCTGGCGTACCACAAGCCGGCCGGCGAGGTCGTCACGCATGACGACCCGCAGGCGCGGCCGACGGTCTTCCGCCGCCTGCCGCGCTTGCAGCAGGGCAAGTGGCAATCGGTGGGCCGGCTCGATATCAATACCGAAGGCCTGCTGCTGTTCACCAACTCTGGCGACCTGGCCAACCGGCTGATGCACCCGCGCTTTGGCGTCGAACGTGAATACGCGGTGCGTGTGCTCGGCGAGGTCTCGCAGGAGCAGCGCGACCGGCTGCTGGCGGGTGTCGAGATCGACGGCCAGGCGGCGGCGTTTCGCAGCATCGAAGACGGCGGTGGCGAAGGTGCCAACCGCTGGCTGCGGGTGGTCATCACCGAAGGCCGCAACCGCGAAGTGCGCAAGCTGTTCGAGTCGGTGGGCCACGCGGTGAGCCGGCTGATCCGCATCCGCTACGGCGCGGTCGTGCTGCCGCGTGGATTGAAGCGCGGGGTCTGGGTCGACCTGAGCACCGGCGATGTCGCCGCGCTGCAGCAGGCCTGCGGGCTGGTGCGTGCCGAAGGGCCGCGTGGCGAGCAGCGGGATGCTGAGCGCGGGGGTGAACGGGGCAACGAGCGCGGCAGTGCGCGCGGTGGTGAGCGCGGTAGTGAGCGTGGCAACGTGCGCGCCAATGAGCGGCCGGGCGAGCGCAGTCCCGATGCGGCCGGCCCTGACAGCGGCCGCGGCCGCCGCGGTGGCCGCCGCGGCGCGCGCGGCCCGCGTCGCGAAGGCGAAGGCGCCAACGAGCGCCCGCCGATGCAACGTGATCAGCGCGAAGCCCGTGAACCCCGCGAGCCGCGCCAGCCGCTTGACCCGCGCCTGCCCAAGTCTGAGCAGCGGATGGAGTTTCGTGAGGGCGACGACGCCGAGAACCGCGGCCCGATCCCGAACCCCTTGCAGCAGACCTACGACAAGCGTGCGATCCAGCTGGCGCGCAAACAGCGCGAGTATTCAGAAGACGGCCCGATCCCGAACCCGCTGCAACAGACCTACGACAAACGTGCGCTGCAGCAGGCCGAGCGCGCGCCGGTACGCGAGATCGACGACGACGGCCCGATCCCTAACCCGCTGCAGCAGACCTACGACAAGCGGTTTGCGTCCGGCGGCAAAGGCGGCGGCGGCCAACGCGGTGGCCAGCGTGC
>JANPAK010000363.1:0-1526 GCA_031429925.1 Variovorax sp. | reverse complement strand
CCACTACGACCATGACATATGAAAAACTGGGAGCCGCCTGTATTTGGTCCCCGATGGGCCATCGACATCACCCCACGATCATGATATTGTTTAGCTCCATTTAATTCGCAATTTATGGTATAACCCGGCCCACCTGAGCCGGAACCATTCGGGCAACCTCCCTGGATCATAAAATCAGGGATAACCCGGTGAAATGTAAGTCCATTATAAAAGCCTTCGCTGATTAATTTTTTAAAATTGGCGACAGCAATGGGTGCATCATCGTCATACAATTCAAATTTCATAACTCCTTTTACAGTTTGTATTTCACCCCGGGTCAGTTTTAAATCGTTCATTTTAGATCATTTTAGATATTAATATTTTGCGAAAGTAAGATTTAGAACTGATTATAAATAATTAGCCCGGGTGAGTACTGATAAAAGTTAATTTTAAATTATATAAATTAACAGTTCAGAAACCAGTTTTATAAAAGGTAAACATGAATAAAAAAAACAATTGGGTTTTACCGGTAATAGTTATTGCCCAGTTTTTATGCACTTCACTTTGGTTCGCCGGCAATGCCGTTCTGCCGGACCTGGTTAAAGATTTTGGGCTTAATGAATCTGCATTAGGGCATATTACTTCTGCGGTTC
Source organism: Variovorax sp. (assembly GCA_031429925.1). GTDB lineage: Bacteria > Pseudomonadota > Gammaproteobacteria > Burkholderiales > Burkholderiaceae_C > JANMDU01. The sequence goes on along the minus strand of JANPAK010000363.1, from coordinate 894 downwards.
AGTTTGGTTTTATCATTGGCACGCTATGCTATGCTACATTAATGATTGCCGACAGGTTTTCTGCTTCTTTAGTTTTTTTTATCAGTGCGGTTTTAGGTGCCCTCGCAAATTGCAGCATAATATCGGCTGAACAAAACATAAACAGTTTATTAATATTGCGTTTTTTTACTGGCTTTTTTTTAGCAGGAATTTATCCGGTAGGTATGAAAATAGCTTCTGATCATTTTGAAAAAGGGCTGGGCAAAGCACTTGGATTTTTGGTAGGAGCTTTAGTGGTGGGAACTGCATTTCCGCATTTATTGAAAACCTTTACGTCTTCCCTCCCATGGAAAATGGTTATAATTTTTACAGCCGGGCTATCCATATTTGGTGGAATATTGATGCTGTTAGTCCCAGTCGGTCCATACCAAAAAAAGAGCCTGTCATTAAATTTTACCGCCATATTCAGCATTTTTCGAAACAGGTCATTTCGCTCAGCTGCATTTGGTTATTTTGGACATATGTGGGAGTTATATGCATTTTGGGCATTTGTTCCCGTAATATTAAGAACATATACAACCCTGCATCCGGAAGAAAATTTAAATATTTCGGTTTTGTCATTTCTGATAATTGCTTTGGGAGGTTTGGCTTGTATTATTGGTGGGTATCTTTCGCAGAATTTTGGAACTAAAAAAATTGCATTCACTGCTCTTCTCTTATCGGGTTGTTGTTGTGCTGCTTCTCCATTTGCTTTTAATCTCTCTTTTATCCCGTTCCTTATTTTTCTTATTCTCTGGGGATTGGTGGTAATTGCTGATTCGCCTTTGTTTTCTACATTAGTTGCACAAAATGCACCTGCACAAATTAAGGGCACCGCTATCACATTAGTAACCTGCATTGGTTTTTCCATTACTA
>JANPAK010000362.1:0-3957 GCA_031429925.1 Variovorax sp. | reverse complement strand
TCCATGGGTGGGGCGAATGGCGTACAGGCCGCAATGGTTAGCCGGGGCACGAACGGAGCCACCCGTGTCGCTGCCTAGTGCAAAGTCACACAAATGATTTGAAACTGCCGAGGCTGAACCAGACGATGATCCACCTGCATTACGGCTAGGTGCTGCACCATTGATCGGCGCACCAAAGTGCACGTTGTTGCCGTGCATAGAGGAGGCTAACTCATCGGTCACGGTTTTCCCGACAAAGCTCGCACCAGCGTCTAGCAACATCTGCACTGCAGGCGCGGTGCTTGTTTTGATGCCTGACATCGCCAATAAAAGCGGCTGTCCGCCGCTTGTGGGGTAGCCGGCTACATCAAATAAATCTTTGACGCCAAAGCTAAGTCCCGTCAAAGGCCCGGCTTTTGCGTGCGACACGGGCGCGTCTGGGTAGGGCAGAAAAGCATGAGCAGCGTCGTTGGTGGGTGGCATGGTCAGATCCAAGTTTTAATTCAAATACTTGGGCCGCTCTCCGCCACCCGTATTTCCCTCGCCGGGCAGAGCAGGTTCAGCCCCAGCAGCAGTCGAGCCAGCAGCCCACTGCGAGGCAGCTACCGCTTTTTCCAGTAAATGCACAAAGCCATGCACCAACTTCTGTTCCAGTGCCATGCGAAAACCACGAGGTTTGGGGTTGGGCTGGCCGGTGTCCAAAGGCAGCTTCTCGTTGAACGCCATTTGTAGTTGACCGGTTGGCAATGGGGTGACGTTGACATCAGTCACCAGCAATGGCTCTGGCCCCAACGGCAACGCGGCGGGAGCTTTGTACGGCGTTTGAAAATCAGATTTTTGGATCGACTCGTCGCGTTTGAACTCATGGAGCATTTGCTTCAAGCTCGGGTCTGCCGCGGCGACAGGTGATTTTGCCCCTTCCTGGCCTGCAACCCAATCGGTGACGACTTTGTGCAGCATGGGCATGAGGCTTAGCGTCAGGCGACGGGTGAACCACAGGCGCAGTTCTTCACCCTCCATCGTGTTGATGCGTACCAAGACGCGGTCATGCTCCTGGATGTAGTTGACGGAAAGTTGATGAATGTTCACGTTGCGTTTGGGTTGGCTTGATCTGGGTCAAATTCTATGCCTTGAAAAGCGGCAAATCGGACGTATCTTCCTTGCAGACTCAAATTTGAGGGAAGTACCTATGCGAATCGACAAACTCACCACCAAATTCCAAGAAGCACTCAGTGATGCGCAAACGCTCGCTCTGGGAGGCGATCATGCCTACATTGAGCCCGCCCACGTGCTGGCCGCCATGCTGCGCCAAGAAGACGGGCCGAGAGCACTTTTGCAACGTGCCGGTGTGAACCTGCCTGCGCTGGCAGCAGCTGCTGAAAGCGGCATCAAGAAGCTGGCACAGGTGCAAGGCCAAGACCAAGTGACCGTAGGCCGCGATTTGGTGTCGCTGATTCAAGCGGCAGAGAAAGAGGGCATCAAACGCGGTGATCAATTCATCGCGGGAGAGCTTTTCCTGCTGGCTTTGGCGGATTCCAAAACGGATCTCGGCAAAGCCGCCAAAGAGGCCGGACTGACCCGCAAAAGCCTGGAAGCGGCTGTCGATGCCGTGCGCGGCGGACAAAGCGTCAACAGTGCCGATGCGGAAGGTCAGCGCGAATCGCTCAAAAAATACTGTATTGACCTCACGGAGCGTGCCCGCATGGGCAAGCTCGATCCGGTGATTGGGCGCGATGACGAAATTCGCCGTGCGATTCAAGTGCTGCAGCGCCGCACGAAAAACAATCCGGTGTTGATTGGCGAGCCGGGCGTGGGCAAGACGGCAATTGTGGAAGGTTTGGCTCAGCGTATTGTGGCGGGTGAAGTGCCTGAATCGCTCAAGGGCAAGCGCGTGCTCTCTCTCGATATGGCTTCCCTTCTGGCCGGTGCAAAGTTTCGCGGCGAGTTTGAGGAACGCTTGAAAACAGTGCTCTCAGAATTGGCCAAAGACGAAGGCCAGACCATTGTGTTTATCGACGAGCTGCACACCATGGTCGGTGCAGGCAAAGCCGAGGGTGCGATGGACGCCGGCAATATGCTCAAACCTGCGCTTGCCCGCGGTGAGTTGCATTGTGTCGGTGCGACCACGCTGGACGAGTATCGCAAGTACATTGAAAAGGACGCCGCTCTGGAACGGCGCTTTCAGAAGATTCTTGTGGGTGAACCCACGGTGGAAGCGACGATTGCCATTCTGCGTGGCCTCCAGGAAAAATATGAGGTGCATCATGGCGTGGAGATCACCGATCCAGCCATCGTTGCTGCCGCGGAGCTCTCGCAGCGCTACATCACGGATCGTTTTCTCCCTGATAAAGCCATTGATCTGATCGATGAAGCCGCTGCCAAGATCAAGATTGAAATTGATTCCAAACCTGAAGTGATGGACAAGCTCGATCGCCGCTTGATCCAACTGCAGATCGAGCGCGAAGCGGTGCGGCGCGAAAAAGACGAAGCCTCGCAAAAGCGCTTTGAGCTGATCGAAACCGAGATCACCAAACTCAAGAAAGAGGCGGCAGACCTCGACGAGCTGTGGAAAGCCGAGAAGGCGCAAGCGCAAGGCAGCGCCCATATCAAAGAAGAAATCGATCGCGTACGTTTCCAAATTGAAGAGCTCACCAGAAAAGGCGAGTTCAACAAAGTCGCCGAGCTACAGTACGGAAAATTGCCAGGGCTTGAAAAGCAGCACCGCGATGCGCAAACCAAGGAGGAGAGTCGCGCCGCTTCTGACGCGCCTCGGCTGCTGCGCACCCAAGTGGGCGCCGAAGAAATTGCCGAGGTGGTGGCGCGTGCCACCGGCATTCCTGTGGCCAAGCTGATGCAAGGCGAGCGCGACAAACTCTTGGTGATGGAAGATCGCCTGCACGAGCGGGTGGTGGGCCAAGAGGAAGGCATCACCGCCGTGGCCAATGCCATTCGTCGCTCGCGTGCCGGTTTGTCGGATCCGAATCGCCCCACAGGGAGTTTCTTGTTTCTTGGCCCCACTGGCGTGGGCAAAACGGAGCTGTGCAAAGCGTTAGCGGGCTTCCTGTTTGACAGCGAAGACCACCTGATTCGCATCGACATGAGCGAATTCATGGAAAAGCACAGCGTGGCGCGCATGATCGGCGCGCCTCCTGGTTATGTGGGCTATGACGAAGGGGGCTATCTCACTGAAGCCGTGCGTCGCAAACCGTACAGCGTGGTGCTGCTCGATGAAGTGGAAAAAGCCCATCCTGATGTGTTCAATGTGCTGCTGCAAGTGCTCGATGATGGCCGCCTCACCGATGGGCAAGGCCGCACGGTGGATTTTAAAAACACGGTGATTGTGATGACCAGTAACATCGGCAGCCCGATCATTCAGGCGATGGTGGGCAAGCCCCATGCTGAGATCAAGGATGCGGTGTGGGATGAATTGAAAAACCATTTCCGTCCGGAGTTTCTGAACCGTATTGATGAGACTGTGGTGTTCCACGCGCTGGATGCGAAGAACATCCAGGCCATTGCCGCCATTCAGCTCAAAACCCTGATGGCACGCATGGCCAAAATGGATTTGACGCTGCAAGTGTCAGATGCAGCCTTGGCCGAATTGGCCAAAGTCGGCTTTGATCCGGTGTTCGGCGCGCGGCCTCTCAAGCGTGCAATTCAGCAGCGCATCGAGAATCCCTTGTCGACCTTGATCTTGCAAGGCAAATTCCCGCCCAAGAGCGTGATCGCCGTGAGTGTCGATCCGATTCACGCGCCGGGTGTGTTTCAGTTTGGCGCGGCTACACCTGCGAGTCAAATGTGATTGAGTCACGGCTGCGGTCGTTCATATCGGAGCCATGACTATTTTGCTGAAATTTTTACTTCGCCTTTTGCTTGTGATTGCGGGCTTGATCTTTGCTGCCAGCTTGATGGTGGCCATGTTTGCGCTGCTGCTCGTTTGGTCTGTGCGTGCGCTTTGGCGCAAGCTGACAGGGCAAC
>JANPAK010000361.1:0-11440 GCA_031429925.1 Variovorax sp. | reverse complement strand
TGCTCGTGGAGATGATTTATGGCGCATCAGTGTGCCGCAAACCACTGTGCCGCTGGGCCTAGGCGATACGATGATTGATTGGTTGGGTGGTCAGCGGTGGCTGTTCACAGCTGCCGCTCAGCGCAGCGCCCAGGCGCAACGCCTGCGTGCGCGTGCCACACAGGTTCATGGGGGCGCTATATTGTTTGTAGCAAACAATATAGATCGGCAAAGAGCAGAAGGCGCCAATCAATTGAAAATCTCACATTTTCCAATGATCGAAGGGCCTTTATTCGACATTCAGCATCGCCTTAAGCGCGAGTTTGATCCTGCTGCGATCTTCAATCCTGGCCGCCTCGGCGTGATTTAAGGTGCAGATGTCGGCCCTGACTGGTTTTGCAACCCTGCTCACCGCGCAAGTGGCCGGGGAATTGGTCGCGCGTTGGTTGGGCGGTATCGGGGCTTGGACGATGCCCGGTCCAGTGATCGGCATGTTGCTGTTGTTTCTGGCCTTGATGCTGCCGGTTGTTAAGCGGCATCTAGCGCAGGCCGTCGGTGAGGCCGCGCAGGTTTTACTCGCGCATTTGTCGCTGTTGTTCGTACCGGTTGGTGTCGGTGTGATGGTGCATCTGGGCTTGCTCAGCGCGTTTGGTGTCAAGTTGGTCTTGGTGATCGTGCTTTCAACATGGCTCGGTTTGGCGGTGACTGCGCTGGTGTTGCGCAGGTTTTGGCCGCTTGCCGCAGATGATTCACAGGTCGCGCCATGAAAGAGTTTGTCGAGCTTTGGACTTATCTCTCAGCCACGCCCTTGTTTGGCCTGACGGCCACCGTAGTGGCCTATGTGCTAGCTCATGCGGCTTATGTAAAACTGAATCAAGCGCCATGGGCGAATCCAGTGCTGTGGACGGTACTGGTTTTGGTGACCACTCTCGAGCTTACGCATACAGCCTATCCGGTGTATTTTTCTGGTGCGCAGTTCATCCATTTTTTGCTCGGGCCTGCGGTGGTGGCGCTTGCTTGGCCGCTATGGGAAAGGCGTACGCTTTTGCGCAAACATGCGGGGCCTTTGCTATTGGCTTGTATTTGCGGCGGTGCCGTGGCCGCCGGCTCAGCCGCAATGCTGGGCTGGGGCATGGGCTTGCCGCAACAGGTGTTGCTTTCGCTCATTCCGAAATCCGTGACAGCGCCGGTGGCGATGGGCATCGCGCAACAGATCGGCGGCATCGCCGCTTTGGCGGCGATCGGTGCGGTTTTGACCGGCATCGTGGGCGCGATGAGCGGCAAATACATCTTTGACGCTTTGGGTGTGAAATCCTTTGCTGTGCGCGGCTTCGCCCTAGGCAGTGCATCGCATGGCATCGGCGCGGCACGCGCGATGCAAGTGCATCCTGATGCTGGCGCGCTCGCGGGGCTAGCGCTCGCCTTGCAAGCCGTTTTGGTCTCTTTGTTCTTACCCTTGATCATGCGCCTTTGGGCCTGATCGCCGATGTGATCCCACCATGCAAACTACACTTGCCCCCGAATACAAGAATCGAGCCGATGGACTTGAGGCCGAGAGCATTTTGCGCAAATGTGTGCATTGCGGGTTTTGTACGGCTACATGCCCCACCTATCAACTGTTGGGCGATGAGCTCGATGGCCCACGGGGACGGATCTATTTGATTAAGCAGGTGTTGGAAGGTGAAACGCCGACGCGCAAAACGCAGATGCATTTGGATCGCTGCTTGACCTGCCGCAATTGCGAAAGCACTTGCCCTAGCGGTGTGCAGTATGGGCATTTGGTGGATATTGGCCGCAAGCTGGTCGATGAAAAAGTGGCGCGGCCTGCGGGGGAATCTGCGTTGCGCTGGGCTTTGAAGGAAGGCTTGCCATCGCCGCTGTTTGCACCTGCAATGGCGATGGGGCAGCTGGTGCGCCCGCTTTTGCCTAAGGCTCTGAAAAACAAAGTGCCCGAGAAACGTAGCGCGGGCCTGCGCCCCACACGAGCGCACGCAAGAAAAGTGCTGATGCTCGAAGGCTGTGTGCAGCCGAGTATGTCGCCCAACATCAACTCAGCCACAGCGCGTGTGCTTGACGCTGCGGGCATCCAGACCCTCAGTGCTGCCAAAGCAGGCTGCTGCGGCGCAGTGAAATTTCATTTGAATGATCAAAACGGCGGCATGGCGCAGATGCGAGCGAATATTGATGCATGGTGGCCGCATGTGGAAAGCGGCCAAGTGGAAGCCATCATCATGAATGCTTCAGGCTGCGGCGTCACCGTGAAAGAGTATGGCCACATCTTGCAGCACGATGCAGCGTATTCCAGCAAAGCTGCCAAGATCAGCACGTTGACGAAAGACATCAGCGAGCTGCTTACAGACCTCGTGACCGCTTTGAAGCCCAAGATCAAGACCGCAAATGCCGAGCAATTGGCCTTTCATCCACCCTGCACATTGCAGCATGGCCAGCAGCTCAAAGGCGGCGTCGAAAAGCACCTGTCAGAACTCGGCTTCAACGTAAAAATTGCAAGTTGCGAAGCCCATTTGTGTTGCGGCTCAGCGGGCACCTACAGCGTCTTGCAGCCCGAACTCTCGTATCAACTGCGTGATCGCAAACTCGGCAACCTGCAAGAGATGAAGCCCGCCGCGATCTTGAGTGCCAATATCGGCTGCATCACGCATTTGCAAAGCGGCACCGACGTACCCGTGCGGCATTGGATTGAAGTCCTTGATGCCGCTCTGGCCTGAGCGTCAAGGCGCTTTCATGAAGCCCAGATCACGCGCATAGTTGATGCCGCCTGCCGAGCCACCAAAATTGTGCAGGTACGGAAGCAGAGCGTCGCGGTAGCTTTGCCCCGCTGAGCCTACCAATTCGGTATCGCTGACGCCAAACCATTTGGCCAGTGTCGCGGCGTATTGATCGACGCCGGTGGTGGGCAGCAAGCGGCCTTGGCCCACATGCCATTGGTCCTGCGGCGCGGTTGTGCTGCTCACACTCACGGGCGGCGCATAGCCGTAAAACCCTTTGCCATTGACGGCGTCACCCACCACGAATTGGTGCGAGCCCCAGCCATGGTCTGAGCCGTCGCCATTGGACGAGAGCGTGCGGCCAAAATCGGTTGCAGTAAACGCCGTGACCTTATCGCCCACACCGAGTGTCGCCATCGCATCATAAAAGGCCTTCAGGGCCGAGCTGACGCGTCCCATGTTACGCGTGTGACCATCGATCAGGTTATCGTGTAAGTCGAATCCCCCGAGCGAGACCATGAACACTTGGCGCTTGGTGCCTAAAGCCGCGCGTGCACCAATCAATCGCGCCACCATCCGAAGCTGGACCGCCAAGGGATTGTCGCTCGTAAAATTATTGTAGGGCGAGGGGAACACGTTGCTTACAGCGGCGCTCGAAGCAATGGCCAAAGAGATGAGTGTTTCCGCATCTACCGCGCGCTTAGTGATCTTGTTGTACTCGTTCTCCAGCAGGTGTGTGCGACCCACGCCCGTACCTAGACTTTTGATGGCGGCGCTCACGGCGTTGAAGCCATACATGCTGCTGCCCATGCTGTCGATGCGGACGGCGCCACCTGTGCCCACTTGGTACGACAGCGCTTGATCGCCAGAGAGAAAAACCGCGTTACCAGTGACAGATATACAGGTGAACAGCGAAGTCGAATTGCTGCTCATCGCCAGATCACCAATATTGCCGCCCCAGCCAATGGTTGAGCCTTCTGGTGACGAGGATTGCCAGATCGATTGCTGGTCATTGTGCGAAAAGAGTTTAGGAGGTCTGGGATAGTTCGTGCGATCTGAGCCGTTGTACTGCGTTTTGGTCATGGGCGTGATCAGCGGTCCGGTATTGAGCATCACAGCAGCTTTGCCGCTGTTGAAAAGGTCGCGCAGCCCCGTCATGCTTGGGTGTAGTGCGTACTGCAGGCCCGTCAGGCCAATGGCCGACGCGGGCCCATTGGTTGGCGACAACTGCATAGGGGTGAGATCGCCTTTGGCCAAGGCGATGCCATTAGCGAGCTCAGAGCCGGTGGTGCCGCGGATGGTTTGATAGGCAGCGTAACTTGCGCTGTCGAAGGGAATGACGGTGTTGGCATAGTCATTGCCGCCATACAGAAAAACACAGACCAAGGCCTTGTAGTCGCTGCCCGCATTAAAGGCAGCAGCATCACTCAAGGCGGCTAGGTTGATTGCAGTGGGTAGCGCAGCGCCTGTAAAGGCCAGTTGCCCAGCACGACGCAAAAATGCTCGACGTGATTGGAGTTGGGGTTGAATGAGGTACATGATGGTTCTTCCGTTAGCGCTTATTTCTGGATCAAGTAGTCAGGGCTCGCCATGACCAAAAGAATGGCGGCTGCCACCAGATCGCGCCGCGCGCTTTCACTGCTGGCGCCAGTAAGACTGCGTTGACGCATGCCATCGCGCAATGCGTTTGTGATTGTGGTGATGCTGCCGCTTGACAATTGCCCAGCGCAGAGCAGCAGATTGAGTCGTTCGACAAATGATTGCGCCACCCGAAGCGCCTCTGCATCTGTGTTTTGCGTGTTGTTGATTAGCGCCAGCAAGGTGGTGTAGTCACCTTCTACGTCCAGAACATAGTCTGTATAAACCACCTCCGCCGAAGTTGGGCGAGGCGTGTTCATTCCGTTGCGAATGATGCCGTCAATGTAATTGATGTAGCTGCCGACAGTGGTCTCATTGACGATTTGAAATTCGGGTGCTGTGATGCCATCTGTTGCCAGCGCTGTACCCGGCGGGACATAGCCTGGTCGGAAGAAGTTAAAGACCGAGGGGGAGTGCAGGGGGCTTTGACCTAAACTGTTGGACGGATCTGAAAGATCGAAGATCTTCCACGAGCCGGTTTTAGATACAGCATTGAAACTGCGCGCCCAGTTGACTAAGCGGAGCATAGGCTCGCGCAGTTTGCCAAAACGTGGGTTACTTAGGCTCGCCGATCCACGTGCCTCATCGTCGAGGAGGATCGCCGTCCAGACGGCTTTCATATCTCCCCGAACGCCAGCACCGTTGTTGTTGAAGGCACTGGCTACGCGAGCGACGTAAGCTGGCGAGGGATTGCTGGTGACCAATCGTTGGATCATCTGTCGTCCAAAGAACGGACCAACGTTGGGATGATTGAACAAGGTATCAAGTGCGGTTTTCAGTGCGGCTGTGCCAGCTGTATCGGCGGGAATCGAAGCGGTCAAAAAGTTGACAGCTAGGTTGGAATGCTTGTTGCTATCCAACGTCATTGGCCGGCGCGCATACTCGCGTGCCCAGACCGTGTAGGTTTTGCCGGGAAAAGCAATGCCGTTGGGCGAGCTGGGTGCATAGGCTTTATCAAAATCGTACCCGGTGAAAACGCGTGCGAGTTGCGTGACATCATCGGAGTCATAACTCTCTCGCCTCTTTCCAGCGCTGTCAGTCTTCACGCCGCCGTCCAGATCGAGCTCGTAAAGTCCGATAGTGAACAGTTGCATCACTTCACGAGCGTAGTTTTCATCGGGTAGGCGGCCCTTACCGTCTTCTTTTTGATTGCCGCGTGTATTTAAGAAGTGGCCCATAGCAGGATTGAGTGTGATTGCCTCAAGCAAGTCGCGAAAATTTCCAAAAGCGTGTTGATTGAGCAGATCCCAATACGCTGTGATGGTGTAACCACGCCAATCGATCTCCATGGAGTTGAGTGATACGACAAAGAACTCCGAGAGAGCCAAGGCCACGCGTTTACGCATCACGTCTGGTTCACCCATCAACTGGTTCCAGATCATGAAGTCTGCGATTTGAGTGGAGTAAACATACTTGTCGAGCGTGGCATCCAGCCCATAGCCGCGTGATTCGAGCCAGTCCCAACCGGTCTGGCGGATCGGCTTGGCGAACTGTTGTTGCAAGTAGCTGGCGAAGCTTACGCTGCGCACGCTTGAGACCTCGGCTTGTGGTGAAGCAAACTGGCTTTGCTGCAGTAACCGCGCAGCTTCCTCGTCGGTTTTGGCTTGAGGATTATTGTTGAAGCCAGCCGCACTCGGCAGATTGCTGCTGCTTGCGTCACCGCTACCGCCGCCTCCGCAAGCAGCAAGCAAGGCTGACGCTAGCACACCGAGGGCGTGCGTCGCGCCGCCATCTGGGAGTAGCGAATGATTTTTAGCTAAAGGAGCGCGAGCTAAGGCATCGCTTTGCGCTTGAGAACTGAGCGACGGGTCGGTGCGAGTTTGAGTGCTGATTTCTTGCATGGCATCCACTGTTTTGACATTTGGTCATATCAATGTAAAGCCTTTGCCAGCTCTTTGTCTATATTTCATAGGAGGCAAATCGCAACCAACCCAATGCAGCTGTGACGATTTGTTGGCCGACCGAGACCAGCGGTCACGTCCGAGAGATGAGCGGCGAAAATGACAAACTTGTCAGCGCGCGTCAAGTGTCAAACGGGCTTTGCGCGCTGCAGCAGATCGCGTGTTTTGAGTGCTTCAATGCGCGCCGCTTGCGCAAAATCATTCTTTGCAGAAGCATACAAAATCGCACGCGATGAATTGACGATGATCGGCGCATCGCTGCGCCAACCCGCTCGCACGGTGGCTACGGCATCACCGCCTTGCGCACCGACTCCCGGAATGAGTAGAGGAAGTGAAGGCGCAATGACGCGCACGCGCTCTATCTCGTTCGGGTAAGTCGCTCCAACCACCAGTCCGAGCTGGCCGTTGAAATTCCATGGGCCTTGTGCCAGCTTGGCCACATGCTCGTAGAGCAAGGGCTGGCCGTCAATCGAAGCCAGACGCTGACTTTGCAAATCGTCACCGCCTTTGTTGGAGGTGCGGCAGAGCAAGAAGGCGCCTTTGTCGTGATACTTTAAGTAAGGCTGCACTGAATCAAAGCCCATGAAGGGGGAGAGTGTGACGGCATCTGCACCGTAGCGCTCAAAGGCTTCGATGGCATATTGCTCCGCCGTGGAGCCAATGTCGCCGCGTTTGGCATCCAAAATGATGGGCACCTGTGGTGCAACGCGGCGCATGTGCTCCATCAAACGCTCCAACTGTCCCTCGGCGCGATGCGCTGCAAAATAGGCAATTTGAGGTTTGAACGCGATCACGGCATCTGCGGTTGCATCAACGATCGCCGCGCAGAAATCATAGATTTTGTTGGCGTTGCCTTGGAGAGCCCCAGGAAATCGGCTCGGCTCGGGATCAAGACCCACGCAAAGCATGGATTGGTTCGCAGTTTGGGCGGCTTGGAGTTGTTCGAGGAAACGCATCCCTCGATTTTAGTGGCCGGTGCGGCTTGCCGGCGAAAAAAAGCCCGCAAGAGCTATCGCTTCGCGGGCTGATCCTGAGTTCAGGAAAAATTAAACTTTGCCAGACTGCAGGCGTGCAATACGTTCTTCAATGGGTGGGTGTGATGAAAACCACTTGCCCAACCCACCAGCGATTCCCATAGCAGCCATACTCTTGGGAAGCTCGCCCGGAGCCAAGCCGCCCAAGCGTGCCAGCGCGTTTTGCATGCTGCGGCTTTGGCCCATGTAGCCTGCTGCTCCGGCATCGGCGCGGAACTCGCGCTGGCGGCTGAACCAAGCCACGATCATCGCCGCCACGAAGCCGAGCAGAATGTCCAAAACGATGGTCGTGACGTAATAGCCGATGCCGGGGCCGTCGTTGTTATTGCGCAGCACCACTTTATCGACGAAATAACCAATCACGCGAGACAAGAACACCACAAAGGTGTTCATCACGCCTTGAATCAGCGTCATCGTGACCATATCGCCGTTGGCGATGTGAGCCACCTCATGGCCAATGACCGCCTCTACCTCTTCGCGCGTCATGCTTTGCAGCAAGCCAGTAGAAACGGCGACCAAGGCTGAATTCTTGAACGCGCCGGTTGCGAAAGCATTGGGCTCGCCTTCGTAGATGGCTACTTCTGGCATGGTGATGCCAGCCTTGTCAGCAAACTTTTGCACGGTACCGACGATCCAAACTTCGTCACCATTTTGCGGTGCATTGATCACCCGAGCGCCCGTGCTCCATTTGGCGACGGGTTTGCTGATCAGTAGCGAGATGAATGCACCGCCAAAGCCCATCAGCAAAGAAAAGCCCATCAGCGAGCCGATGTTCAGGCCATTTGGTGTGAGGAATTTATTCACGCCCAGCAAGCTGGCGGCAATACCCAACACCACCATCACGGCGAGGTTGGTTGCGAGGAATAAAAGAATACGTTTCATGTGAGAGCTTCAACAACAGCGCACGAAGGTGAGCCGATGGCGGGAATGGTAAGGCCTAGCGGGGAAAATTCAAGAGCGCGGGGGTCGAAAGACCGTACTGTCTGTGTAGAAATCAGGCGATTCATTGGCCGCCCACCAGCGTGGTACGCCTAATACGGGCAGCGGCACATAGGGTTTGGGCAGCAGGCTTTCAGCGCTGAGTTGGGCTGCCATGGCGCGGTCGATCGCCTCCCAAGACTCAGAGTCACCCCAATTCGCTACTGTTTCAATAGCATACTGCACAGGAAAAACATGGGCTGTGATCGATTTATACGGTGAAACCAGCTTCTCCAGCAGGGCATGGCCAAACAGCAGCGGTGGATACTTGGCCAACAAGCTACGGTGCGTGTGAAATGCCGCCTGCCAATCGCGCTGATGCAGCGCCGCGATCACGGGGGCATGCACATCGGCGCAAAGGAAGGCCGCATTCTCGTCAAACAGGGTGAGCGCGTCTCTGAATGCGCCACGCAGTTGCTGCACGCCATGTTTCTGAATCTCCGCATATTGCAGAGCATTCAGCCGCGCCTTGATGGCAGGAAAACGCAGCCAAGCCAATCCATTGAAGAAATCATGCAGATTGTCCCGCGTGGGCACGGTTTTGGTTTCAAAAATAAAGGCTTCATAAGCCGCGCCTTCAGGCAAAGCCGATTGCGGCACAAAGCGGATAGCGCCAGAGGGCGACGCTGCATTGAGTGCTTCGTGCACAGCAGCGCCGCCTTGAACTTGCGCTCCCACAATTTGGCCTAAATCCCGCCAAGGCTGCCACCAAGGCGCTTGCCAATGTATCGTGGGGAGCACATGCAAAGGTGAAATAGACATTTGAATTCATCAATTAGAAAGCATAACATTTGATATATGATTTGATTATCAAGGAAAAGATGTATGAATATCAAAAATATTGTTGATTCGTTTGGTGGCCAAACCCGCCTTGCCCAAGCGGCGGGCGTGAGGCAGAGTGCGGTTGCGTATTGGGTCAAGAGAGGTGCTATCCCAGAAAAATGGCATGCCGCTATTTTGGCATCCGCAAAGGTGCAAGCCATTGCGCTTGAACCACATCATCTATTTGGTGTTACCAAAGCAGAGGTAGAAAAACTGCCTCAGCAAGCCTTGCGAGACAAGCAAATTCTTTTGGCATCCGGCAGAGCAGCGGTCACTGACGTGGCCAAGCCCGCACACAACTTCATGTTCTATTCAGCGGCAAATGGAAAGGTGCGTGTTCAGGTCATGATCGGCGGCGAAACGGTGTGGGCGTCCCAGCGCGGGATGGCGGAGATTTTCGGCGTGGATATCAGAACCGTTAACGAACATTTACAGACCATCTTTGCGACCGGCGAGCTTCTATCAGAGGCAGTCATCCGGAATTTCCGGATAACTGCCTCTGATAATAAAAATTACGATACCAACTTTTACAACCTAGATGCCATCATTTCAGTCGGTTATCGCGTTAATTCGCATCAGGCGACACAATTCAGGCGCTGGGCAACAGAGCTGCTCAGAGAATATTTAATCAAAGGCTTTGTGCTCGATGATGAGCGCCTCAAGCAAGGCAAACAGCTTTTTGATAAAGACTATTTTGACGAGCTCTTAGATCGAATTCGCGAGATTCGTGCATCCGAGCGGCGCTTTTATCAAAAAATCACTGATATTTACAGTAAATGCAGCATCGATTACGACAAAGATGCCCCGCTCACCCAAACCTTCTACGCCCAGGTTCAAGATAAGCTTCATTACGCGATTCATCAACATACTGCAGCCGAATTGATCAAGCAGCGGGCTAGCGCCCAAAAGCCCAATATGGGTCTGACCTCTTTTAAAAATCAAAATGCCGGAGGCCAACTCACGCAACGGGATGTGACCATCGGCAAAAACTACCTGAGCGAGGTAGAGCTGCAAGATCTCAATCGCCTAGTGGGCACTTATTTGGACATTGCCGAAGGCTTCATGCGCAGGCAGATCCCCATGAAAATGCAAGATTGGATCGACAAGCTCAATGAATTCTTGCGCTTTAACGCCTACCCCATTTTGGCCAATTTCGGCACGATGCGCCGAGAAAGTGCCGAGCAATGGGCCATAGCAGAATACGAAAAATTCAAAGCCACGCGCATCGAGGAAGAGCGCTCAGATTTTGACGAAGCCGTCGAACACATCCAAACCCACAAACGCCTGCCCAAAAGCAAATGACGTCGATCGGCAGCGATGCTTTTACAATCCAACCGTGAGCGGTTGTTTCCAATGGGAAAGGTTGGGAGCCGACAGGTTCCTATGATCCGGTTCGAATCCGGCGCCGCTCGCCTTTTCGCTTGGCTGTCTTAAGTTCAACTGAAAGCTACGCTCTAGCGCTCACGCCCCACCCCGCAGCCCCAACGGCTGCACCCACACAAACCAAAAGCGCACCGGATCAGCGCGCCACAACGCCAGCGTCTTCTCAGTCCCCAAATCGGAGCAGAAGCCGATCAGCAGATCCACCACATCGCTTGGCGCTTCGCTTTTGCGGCGATACACCTCATCGGCCACCTGCAAGCGCTGCCAAAGCGCGTCTGTCCATACTGTGCCCCGCTTTTGCGGCCATGCATCCAGCCGAAAGCGCGGCAGCATATCCATGACATATTCTTCTTGTTCATCCCAGCCAAGGGCCATCCAGCGCACGGACTCCTCCCAGCTCACCACATCCTGCTCTAGCTCTGAGGCCGCTACAGAGCAGGCGACGCCAAAAGCGCCGGATTGGCCAGGCGCGTGGGGCTGGAGGTTAGCCAAAGTTGCCGGCAGATCGTCACACCACAGCACAGGCGCGCCGGGCAGGGCATTTAAGAAAGCGCTGGGCAACAAAGATTGCATCGCCAATACTCCTGAATCAATAGCACTTTACGCAGGTTTTATATGGGCTAGAGCCGCTTTTTGCTTGATTTTTTGGACTTATCGAAGGGCAGCAGGCTGGTTAAACGCTGATACAGCTCGAAGAGGAAGGCCACGCGCTCGGCGTCGGTTTTGTAGCTCTTTTTGCCACCGGAAAGCTCATAAGCTTTGTCCACGGCGGCATCGAGCTTTTGGTGGGCTTTGAGCAAAGCGGGCGGCATGGCGAGTGGGTCGTACAGGTCTGCCAGCGAGCTGCCGGGGAACTGGGCGCGTGCATCGAGCACGGCTTGCGCTCCTGATTCAATAGCACTCCTCGCAGATTTTATAACGGCTAGAGGCTCTTTTTCATCTGAAAAGAGCAGTTCGGCTGGCCAGGGGAAGTTGTTGT
>JANPAK010000360.1:0-1980 GCA_031429925.1 Variovorax sp. | reverse complement strand
CAACTCGTCATGCCACAAAGGCAGCGCTCGCTCAAGCCTCACGCCCTTGGCCGTCTCCACGCCGGGCTGATCTACCTTGGCATGCACTGCCTGCCCGCGCAAGGTGTGAACGTTTTCATCAAACACTTGCTCCAGATGAATCAGGCCACATTGGCGCGGGCAGTAATGCCAGTGTTGCAGGGCAGACAGGGGAACTTGTTCGGGCGCTTCCATGGTCATTTATGCCGTTTTCGCTTGCCTAGCGTGCGCGACCAGCTATCTTTTTTATAGCGGATGGCAAAAAACTCTCGCCCGAGACCACGGATTTTCCGGATTGGCTTTCCAGTTGGTTGCGCGCTTGCCGGGCTATGCGCCCACCCGCCTTGGCAGCGGTCTTGTTCTCGGCAATGCCGGTGGCCTCCACACTCTCCGCAATCTGGCGGGTGGACAGTTCCGCCAAAGCAGTAAAAATCAGCTCCGCCTCACTCATGTGGTCGCGCAGGTTGTGGCTGGCGAGACCCTTCATGTCTTTGTGATCTTTGACACTGACACCCGTCCACTCTTGGTGAATGATGTTGGTCAGGATGGCGAACTCGCTGCCTTGTTTGATGTCGTGCTCACTCCAATAGTCGGTGAGCTTGTTGCGCGTTTCCTGCCCGGTCATCCGCTGCTGAATCCACTTGTCACTGCGGCCATGCTGCTGCCAGGTCTGGCGGGCGCGGTCGAGCGACAAGGCCGGATCGGCCATCTCTTGCATGCGCTCGTAGCCCACTTTGGCAAGCCAGAGTTTGATGGGCTCGGCTTTGGGGCTGGGGATGGATTGGACCAGGCGCAGCAGGGTTTCGGCGGTGGCGCAATCGGTGAGGCGTTGCTTGCCGTCGGCGGCGGGCATTTTCAACTGGTGACAGTTTGTCACCAGTTGGCTGCCCTCTTTGTTCAACCGCAGCTTGAGTTGGTTCCAGTATTTGCGGGCGGTCAAGTCATCGGGCTGTTGCGTGAGCACCTGCACCACATCAATCACGGAAAACCACCAGATATCAGCGGCTTCGTCGTAGATACGGCGGATGGACTGGCCTTCAAATTCGGTGGGGAAGATTTTCATCGCGAACTCCGTTCAAAAGAGGCCTTGCTTCAGCACCTTCTTGTCAGCGTGACGCCGGGTGCAGGCTGGATGGATTGCCCAACGGCCAGACTTTGACCATCAAACACCACTGAGTACGCATCAAAGCTGCGTGCGACAGCTCCTTCTTCCTTGGGTGCGACTATGAGGCGGTCAAACAAGGCGTGGGCCGGCTTATTGCCAAGGGGCTGATCGTGTTTGAACACGTAGAGACCGCGCGTGGACATTTCGCCGCGTGCTGCAGAACGATCATGATCAAACATTTCCTCCAGTGCTTTGAAGACCAATTCAAGATCATCTTCGTCAAACCCAGTTTGATTAGCTAGGAAGGAAGAGACGAAGCCGTGGGCTACATACACGCCATAAGGCACGGTGTGCTTGCGGCCCATGGTGCGGTTGTCGCCATCTTGGGCTTTGGCTTCCTCTTCCTTTGTGACAGCCATACGGGTAATGGTGTGTTCCAGTGCCACGATGGGCTCGACCGAACGCGCAAAGGTAAGCTGCACCGGGCCACGAACTTGGCCGCAGTTCACACCGGTGGACATGACCGCGCCAAAGGTTCGCACGTCAAAGAAGTTTTGGCACATCCATTTGCGCGCTTGGCCCACCTCATCGGCGCTGCCTTTGCGCTTTTCTTTGACAGGTTTCTTCTTCTTGTCATCGGCTGCTACGTTTTCGATAGCTGCTTGCGCAGACTCCTCGGGGGCTGCAGCCAGATTTAATGCCGAATACGCCCGCTGGTGCTCCAAGTTCAAAATGGCTTTTTCCCGCACATAGATTTCAAAGCGTTTTTCGCCGGGGGCAAATTTCTCTTCAAATCGCTGCCCATCCGGCCCGGGCTCGGCGTTGTCGTCAGCCTTGACCAGCCCGATGAAATTGCG
>JANPAK010000359.1:0-11594 GCA_031429925.1 Variovorax sp. | reverse complement strand
TTCGATAGCATCAAGCCTTTGTAGGCGATGGCCTCACTGGGCGCATACGCCACGCCATCTTTGGAAATCGCCACGTCACCCAAGGCATTGAGCTTGAGGCCGGTGGCGGTGACGATGATGTCAGCAGGCAGCTCTTGGCCGCTGCTGAGCACGATGCTTTCTTTGCTGAAACGCTCAATCGTGTCAGTGACGATAGACGCAGCCCCTGCTTTGATCTGCTTGAACAAATCTGAATCGGGAACGACACAAACGCGCTGATCCCAAGGGCCGTAGCTGGGGGAAAAGTGTTTGCCAACGTCATACCCCTTGCCCATTTCTTGTCTCACCAGATCCAGCATGTATTTCTTGACCTTCGCAGGCTTGCGCTTGGAGATGCTGTAAAAATACATGCTCATCAGCACGTTCTTCCAGCGCGTGAGCGCATACGCCCAGCGGCTCGGCAGCACGCGCGCGAGGCCCTGCGCTATTGCGTCGACCGAGGGGCGCGAGATCACGTAGGTCGGCGAGCGCTGCAGCATCGTCACGTGCGCAGCCGTTTTGGCCATCTCTGGCACGAGCGTCACAGCTGTGGCACCACTGCCGATCACCACCACGCGCTTACCGGCGTAACTCAAATCTTGCGGCCAGAACTGCGGGTGAACGATGCGCCCCGCGAAATCGCCCTGCCCCGAAAACTCGGGCTGATAAGCCTGCGTGTAGCTGTAGTAGCCGCTGCAAAAATACAAAAATTGGGTTCGCCGAATCGTCTCCATGCCGTCGTTGTTGCGGCAGAGCGTGACATGCCAAAGCGCCTCTGCGCTCACCCAATTGGCCTTCACGACGCGTTGCCCGAGATGCAGTTTTTCCTGAATCTGCCCCTCGTCAGCCGCGCGGTGGATGTAGCGCAAGATATCAGCGCCATCGGCAATCGCTTTGCGCTCTTTCCAAGGCATGAAGTTGTAGCCCAGGGTGTACATATCGGAATCTGAGCGCACGCCGGGGTAGCGAAACAGATCCCAAGTGCCACCAATGGCATCGCGCGCATCCACCATCGCCCAGCGCTTGCCAGGGCAGTGCTTTTGCAAATGCCGCGCTGCGCCAATGCCCGAAAGCCCCGCGCCGATGATCAAGACATCCAAAATACCGTCGCCGTCGGAGTGGGTGGTTTCTGTCATGGTGAATGGTGTGGCGCGGCCATCGGTTGATATTTCACGATAATAGACGCAGAACCTCATTCCGCGTTGTCCTTATGCCTTCCAATCAATACGAAACCTTCATGCGCCATGTGTTTGAACATGGCGTGGCCAAGACCGACCGCACCGGCACGGGCACCCGCTCAGTCTTTGGCCATCAGTTGCGCTTTAACCTGGCCGAAGGCTTTCCGCTGGTCACGACCAAGAAAGTGCATCTCAAATCCATCATCTTGGAGCTGCTGTGGTTCCTGCGCGGTGATGGCAATGCCAATTGGCTCAAAGAGCGCGGCGTGACGATTTGGGATGAGTGGGCAAACAAAGAAACGGGCGATCTGGGCCCGGTATATGGGGTGCAGTGGCGCAGCTGGCCCACACCGGATGGCGGGCATATTGATCAGATTGCGCAGGTGGTGGATCAGCTCAAAACCAACCCAGATTCGCGCCGCATCATCGTCAGCGCTTGGAATGTGGCAGATTTACCGAAGATGGCTCTCATGCCCTGCCATGCCTTCTTCCAGTTTTATGTGGCCAATGGAAAGCTCTCCTGCCAGCTCTACCAGCGCAGCGCAGACATCTTCCTTGGCGTGCCCTTCAACATCGCCAGTTACGCCCTGCTCACTCACATGCTCGCTCAGCAATGCAATTTAGAAGTGGGCGATTTCGTCTGGACGGGCGGCGATTGCCACATCTACAGTAACCACATCGAACAAGTCACCACCCAACTCGCCCGCGAACCTTTCCCTTACCCACAACTTGTGATTAAACGCAAACCCGCGTCAATTTTTGAATACGACTACGAAGATTTTGAAGTGGTGAATTACCAGCACCATGCGGCGATCAAAGCGCCGGTTGCCGTTTGATTTCGCGATGCAAATCAACCTGATCTGGGCGCAGGCCAAAGGACGTGTGATTGGCAAAAGCGGTGCCATGCCTTGGCATTTGCCGGAAGACTTGGCGCATTTCAAGCGTACGACGCTTGGGGCACCGGTGATCATGGGGCGCAAGACCTGGGACTCGCTGCCACTCAAATTTAGGCCGCTAGCCGGGCGCATGAATGTCGTGATCTCATCCGACGCTCAAACCCGCGAACATTTAAGCAAAAGTGGCGTGTCGTCAGCACAGAATCTGCGCGAGGCGCTATTGATTTGTGAGCAACTGCGAAGCGCAGAGGTATGGGTGATCGGCGGTGCACAGATCTACGCCCAAGCACTGCCTTTGGCACACAAGCTTGTGATCACTGAAATCGATGGGGAATTCGAAGGCGATGCGTTCGCACCGCGTCTGAATGCGGACTGGCGCGAAACGCACAGAGCGCGTATGGTGGCAGCCAATGGCTTAGTGCTGGATTTCGTGACCTACCTGCGTGCTTGATGCAAGTCATCAGTTGCTACTCATTCAATAGCATCTTGCGCATATTTTACAAGGGCTAAACGCCAAAATGACTCTAAAAATTGCCACTTGGAACGTCAATTCCCTCAACATTCGCGCCAACCAGGTGCTCGATTGGCTCGCCGCGCAGCCTGAAGGTGGGAAGATTGACGCGCTGGGCTTGCAAGAGCTCAAACTGACGGATGAGAAGTTTCCGTTTGCTGACTTTGACGCCGCGGGCTACAGCGCACAGGCGTTTGGCCAGAAGACCTACAACGGCGTCGCTTGGCTCACTCGAAACGATTCCGTGAGCGCTGTGAGCGATGTGCAGAAAAACATCCCGGGTTTTGCTGATGAGCAAAGCCGCATCATCGCGGCCACGCTGGATACCCAGCTAGGCCGTGTGCGCGTGGTCAATGGCTATTTTGTGAACGGCCAAGCGCCGGGCACAGACAAGTTTCAATACAAGATGAAGTGGCTCCGCGCCTTGCGCGAGTGGTTGCAAGCGGAGCTGGCGGCGCATCCGCAGCTCGTTTTGGTGGGCGATTTCAACATTACTTTGGATGACCGCGACACCCACGACCCTGACGGCCTGCGCGAGACGATTCACCACACTGAGGCTGAGCGGTCGCAGCTGCGCGAAATCATGGCTCTGGGCTTGCACGATGCTTTCAGAATGTTTGAGCAAGCTCCCAAACTCTACAGCTGGTGGGACTACCGAGACTTGGCTTTTCGGCGCAACAAAGGTCTGCGGATTGACTACACCTTGGTGAGCGAGGCGCTCAAGCCCAAGGTACAAAGCTGCATCATCGACAAGCTGCCGCGCAAAAATGAGCGCCCGTCGGATCACACGCCCGTGGTCTGTTCACTCGGCTGAAACAGCCCTTCAACGGAAGACAATTTCTCGATCCTTGATCTTCACGCGTTTGACGCTATAGGACTTTGCGCTGGTATTGTTGGAATCGCCAAGCAAGATCAATGCGCCAGTATGGCGAACGCCGCAAGCCCTAAGCACGGCGGTCAGCAACAAAAGTCCACCAGAAACATACCGGCGAACGGATTCAATCGTCATCGCCGTCCAATAGTTCTGGGAAGAGGATATCCGTGAAGCCAAAACGCGTAAAGTCTTTCACGCGCATGGGATAAAGGATGCCGTGCAAATGATCACACTCATGCTGCACGACGCGTGCATGAAAACCGTCTACCGTGCGATCAATCGGCTGGCCTAGTTCATCAAAGCCTTGATAACGGATCAGCTTGAATCGGGGCACCACACCACGCAGGCCGGGCACCGAAAGGCAACCTTCCCAGCCCTCTTCCAGATCGTCGACATTGCCTCGATAGCTCAAATCAAACGCTATATCTTTTGTAGCATTCTGCGCAGTCTTTAAAAGGGAAGGCGCCTGATTTACCTCAACGATCGGTGATATTGTTGGGTTCAACAACACCGTGCGTGGCACGGCTGGTGCGTCGGGATATCGCGGATTGATTTGGCCACTTCCAAAGATCACGAGTTGTAAATCCACGCCAATTTGCGGCGCTGCCAAGCCTGCGCCGTTGGCCGCCACCATGGTGTCTTGCATGTCTTGCAAGAGCGCATGCAGCTCGGGTGTGTTGAACTCGCGCACAGTCTGAGCCACGCGCAGCAAGCGTGGATCGCCCATCTTGAGAATGTCGCGGACGGCCATGCACTAACTCGGCACGCCTTGATTGCGCATCCAATCGGCGGTTTGAAAGAAGCTCTCGCGCAGGCGGGCGCGCAAGCCTTCAGGCACACCCGTGTCGCCCATGGCGCGATCCATACAAGCGAGCCACTCATCACGCTCTTGGATGCCAATCGGTACGTGTAAATGCCGCGCTCGCAGGCGTGGGTGGCCAAACTTCTCGGTGTAATACTGCGGTCCGCCAAGCCACCCGCAAAGGAACCAGAAGGTTCTTTGGCGAGATTGATCAAGCGAGGGGCCATGCACTTGGCGCAATCTTGCAAATTCCGTCTGCAATTCCATCAGATCGTAAAAGCGCTCAACAAGTGCCTTTACGCGATCCTCGCCGCCAATCCAATCATAGGGGGTCGCAAAGACCTGCTCTTCTTGAATCTGCATACTACTTTCGGCGAGTACCCAAACCGAGAGCTTCGCGACTTTTTTCCAAGCGATCCGCCTTACGCTTATCCATTTTCTCCATGGCCTTCTTCTTGCTGTAGCCAGACGCATCTGCCCAAGCCCACCATGCTGAAGCTAAGCCAAAAGGCGCCAAAACAATCCACCAGCTCCAGTTCGCCACTGCGCCTATCTCCAAATACTTCATAAGTAACAAAGCAATACCCAGCAGTAAAAAGTACATGATCAATCCTTCCGCAATACTCAAAGATCACCGTTGTGAGCAGCCCATTCGACCCCAATGGGTGAAGAACAGGGTGGGATCAATGAAATTAGTTAAAATTACTTACTTTTCGGGACAATCCAACATGCTGATGCCGACGGTCAACCAAAGCACCTAGAATAACGTTGTCAGCAGTGTATTGCAATCGAGGTGCTACTAAGCACCTACACCCCGAAGGAAGACCATGAAATTACGTTTGATCGCACTTTTGGCCATCGCTGCTAGCGCCACCGCGTTCCAAGCCCCTGCTTTTGCTGACCAAGCCCTGGCCACCGCCAAAAACTGCATGGCCTGTCATGCTGTTGATAAGAAAATGGTGGGTCCGTCCTACAAAGACGTTTCCGCCAAATACAAAGACAACAAAGATGCCGTGAAGATGCTTGCTGAGAAGATTCAGAAAGGCAGCACGCCAGGTAAAGGCAATTGGGGCCCGGTGCCGATGCCGGCCAACCCGCAAGTCAGTGAAGCTGAATCCACGAAGCTTGCAGCTTGGGTGATGACGGTCAAATAAGCGACTCGTTTTCCCAGAATGCAAAAAGCCACCTCACGGTGGCTTTTTGCATTCTGGGCCGCCAAAAATCAAACCGAAGGCTGGTCCAGATCAAAAGCCTTGTGCAGCGCGCGCACGGCTAGCTCCATGTATTTTTCGTCAATCACCACCGAGGTTTTGATTTCACTGGTGGAGATCATTTGGATGTTGATACTCTCTTGCGCAAGGCAACGGAACATTTTGCTGGCGATACCCACATGGCTGCGCATACCAATACCAACAATGCTCACCTTGCAAATCTTCGCGTCACCGACGATCTCAGCGGCGCCCAGCTTCGGTATCACCTTGGCTTTCAGCAGTTCGTTGGTCTTGGCAAAATCATTGCGATGCACGGTGAAGGAAAAATCGGTCTTGCCTTCTTTGGAGATGTTTTGGATGATCACATCGACTTCGATATTGGCATCGGCCACCGCGCCCAAAATGTTGTAAGCAATGCCCGGGGTGTCTGGCACACCAAGAATCGAGATTTTGGCTTCATCGCGGTTGAAAGCGATGCCGGCAACGACGGCTTGTTCCATGTTTTCATCTTCCTCAAAAGTAATCAAAGTGCCAGATTTGGCCTCTTCATTGATGTCCATATCCCAATTCGTGAAACTTGACAGCACGCGCAGCCGAACTTTGTATTTGCCAGCAAATTCGACCGAGCGAATCTGCAGCACCTTGCTGCCCATACTGGCCATTTCCAGCATTTCTTCAAAGCTCACGGTATGCAAACGTCGCGCCTCGGGCACCACGCGCGGGTCGGTCGTGTAGACGCCGTCCACATCGGTGTAGATCAGGCATTCAGAAGCGTTCATCGCTGCCGCGACAGCAACCGCAGAGGTATCCGAGCCGCCACGACCCAGCGTCGTCACATTGCCCTCAGAGTCCATGCCCTGAAAGCCGGTGACGATCACGACGCGGCCTGCAGTCAAATCGCCGCGAATGCGTTTGTCGTCAATGCTCTCAATACGCGCCTTGGTGTATGCGCTGTCTGTTTTGATGGGCACTTGCCAGCCACTGTAGCTCACCGAATCCATGCCTTCAGCTTGCAGCGCAATCGCTAGCAAAGCACTAGAGGCTTGCTCGCCGGTGGCGGCCAAGGCATCGAGCTCACGGCTGTATGACGCCGAGGATTTGGCGGGAGCCAGCTCTTTGGCAAGTCCGAGCAGGCGATTGGTCTCGCCACTCATGGCCGAGGGGACGACGACCATCTGGTGCCCCGCTCGTGCCCATTTGGCCACGCGCTTGGCTACGTTGCGAATGCGCTCGGTGGACCCCATCGAAGTGCCACCATATTTATGTACGATCAAAGCCATGCTCAGTGATTTCTTAGGCTAAACCTGACGCCATCCGCGGTTGCGAACAGCAAAGCCTTTGATTATAAATCGACTCGCTACCTTCCTACGGGAAAGCCCTAGGCGAGGCGCTTTAGGTGGCGATGCGCCCCGCCTCAATCACCACCCGTTGATTGCACTGCGCTGCAATCGCGCGATCATGCGTCACCATCACGAGCGTCGTGCCGCGCTCAGCGTTAAGCTCAAACATCAGTTGAATGACGCGCTCGCCAGTGGCAAAGTCCAAGCTACCGGTGGGTTCGTCGGCCAGCAAGACGGCGGGCTCGACGACGAAAGCGCGCGCTAAGGCCACGCGTTGCTGCTCGCCGCCACTCATCACTTTCGGATAGTGGTTCAAGCGCTCTGCCAAGCCCACACGCTTGAGCATATCGGTGGCCAGCGCTCTGGCATCTTTGCGGCCTGCCAGCTCCAAAGGCAACATGACGTTTTCTAGCGCCGTGAGATTGCCCAGCAATTGGAAGCTTTGAAAAACAAAGCCCACCTTCTGCGCTCGCCACGCCGCGCGATCATCCTCGCCGAAAGCAAACAAATCTTGCCCAGCGAGTTTGACCGTGCCTTTAGAGGGCACATCCAGCCCGGCGATGATGGAGAGCAAGGTGCTTTTTCCCGAGCCCGATGCCCCGACAATGGCAACCGTTTCCTTAGCTGGAACGTTGAAATCAATATCGCGCAGAATATCCAGTGTGCCGGTGGAGTCCGTCACGCTCTTGAAAACGTGCTCCACGGAGATGATGGGATCGGACATGAATGAATTGTTAGTAGGCTTGAATAGACGTGACTTTAGCCGTTTGTCGCTGTCTTTAGCGGGTATGGGGCTATTTTCCCCAGCCGCCTGGGCGCAACCTATAGCAAAAACCATCATTATCGTGGGCGATTCGCTGAGCGCTGAATACGGTCTACGCCGAGGCGCCGGATGGGTCGCGCTGCTAGAAAAACGCTTGGAAAGCCAAAAAATCAATGCCAAGGTGATCAACGCGAGCATTAGCGGGGACACCACATCGGGTGGACGCTCACGCCTGCCTTCGCTGCTCACTCAGCATAAGCCCTCGCACGTGATCATTGAGCTGGGCGGCAACGATGCTTTACGCGGTCTGCCGCTGCAGATGACGCAAGATAACTTAAGCGCTATGACTGAGGCCGCACAAAAGGCGGGCGCTCAAGTCCTGCTGGTTGGCATGCAGGTGCCGCCGAACTACGGCGCAGACTATTCCGCCAAGTTTGCTGCCACCTTTGAATCCGTCGCCAAAGCACGCAAAGTGCCACTCGTCGCGTTTTTTCTCAAGGGCGTGGCGGATGGTCCCGATGCTTTGAAGCTTTTCCAAGCCGACCGTATTCACCCCAAAGAAGAGGCGCACCCAATCATGCTGAACAACGTCTGGCCCGCTTTGCGAAGAATGCTCTGATGTCTCTCAAAAAAATCAGCGCCGACGAGGCGCTCAGCAGATTAGCCGAATTCAGCACCGTGATTGATGCTCGCAGCGAAGCTGAATACGCGCTTGATCGCCTGCCTGCAGCCGTCAATTGGCCCACTCTCAACGACGCGCAGCGCGAAGAGATCGGCACGCAATACAAGCAGGTTAACGCCTTCGAAGCGAAAAAGCGTGGGGCGGCACTGGCAGCCAAGAACATCGCTGGCCATATTGAACGCGAAGTCATTTCCCTACCCAAATCCTGGCGTCCGCTGGTGTATTGCTGGCGCGGCGGCAAACGCAGTGGCTCGCTCGCCTTGATCCTTTCAGAAATTGGATTTGAAGTCACGTTGATCGATGGCGGTTACAAAGCGTTCAGGGCCGCTGTCGTACAAGATATCGATCGTCTAGCAACGACTTTCAACTACCGGGTGATTTGCGGCCCCACAGGAAGCGGTAAGACACGCTTGCTCAAAAGCCTGGAAACAGTAGGAGCGCAGGTGCTTGATCTAGAAGCTTTGGCAGAACATCGCAGCTCGGTGCTCGGACTCATCCCCGGTCAAGCTCAGCCAAGTCAAAAGCAGTTTGACATGCGAATCTGGCAAGCGCTACGCGGGTTTGATGCCAGCCGCACAGTGTGGGCGGAGAGTGAAAGCAAGAAGGTGGGCAACGTCACCGTGCCAGACGTTCTCATGCAGGCCCTGCGCGAAAGTCCCTGCGCGCGGGTGGAATTGCCCATGCCAGAGCGCGTGGCCCTGCTGCTTGAAGACTATGACTTTTTCGCGAAAGACCCCGATTTTTTCTGCCAGCGACTGGATGTATTGCGCGATCTGCGCGGACACGCCACCATCAACTCTTGGCAAGAGCAGATACGGGCAGGCCAAACAGCGCAAGTCGTGCAAGCGTTGCTTGAAATTCACTACGACCCGGGCTACCTCAGCTCCACTCGACGCAACTTCCAGCAGTTTGATACTAGCATTTTGATAGCTGATGGCGCAAGATCAACTTGGGCTGATTTGGCCTTTGTTGCAAATATTCGGACCATCGGGGAAGCATCTACAAGCAAAGGAAGCGCACCATGATTCGCAAAGCATTCGCAGGTGTCGCCAGCGCGGCAATTCTCTTGATGGCCTATTTGCTGCTGTGGCCTGTACCCATCCAACCGGTCGCTTGGAATCCACCCGGAGCCCCCACCTACGAGGGCGCGCACTCGGTCAACACTCGCTTAGCCCAGCTTCAAACGATCAGCGTCGGCAAGGATGAAGGGCCAGAGCATCTTGCAATCGGCCCCGATGGCAAGTTGTATGCAGCCATGGCCAGCGGCAATATTTTGCGCATGCAGCTCGATGGCAGCGCCCAAGAGGTGTTTGTCAACACGCAAGGCCGCGTGCTCGGCTTTGACTTCGATGCCGCAGGCAACATGATTGCTGCTGATGCGATGCTTGGCCTGCTCTCCATCGCGCCCAACAAACAGATCACGCTGCTCACGGACAAAGTAGGCGGCGACCCTATTCGCTACGCCGATGCAGTGGTGGTCGCCAAAAGCGGAAAGATCTATCTCAGTGATGCGTCCACGCGTTTTGGACCCAAAGACTGGGGCGGCACCTTTGAAGCAAGTGTGCTCGACATTATTGAACAGTCATCCACAGGTCGCATCCTCGAGTATGACCCCAGCACCAAAGCGACCCGAATTGTCGCTAAGGGCCTGAGCTTTGCCAATGGCGTGGTGTTGTCAGGCAGCGAGCGTCAACTATTTGTAGCGGAGACAGGCAAGTACCGCATCTGGCGCATTGATGTCAACGCCAATGATCTGGACGTGCGCCAAACCAGCGGTTTGAGTGGTGCGACACACATCGTGCTACCCAACTTACCGGGATACCCAGACAACTTGATGCGCGGCTTGCCCACGGCGGATGGCAAAGCAAAGATTTGGGTGGGACTGACCAAACCGCGCAGCAAGGTGGTTGATGGCATGGCTCAAAAGCCGTTCCTGCGCAGCATGACGCTACGCCTTCCCCGCGCGCTCTGGCCCATTCCACCCCAATACGGCCACGTGATCGCCTTCCTTGAGGATGGAACCATCGTGCAGGATCTGCAAGACCCCTCTGGCGCTTATCCCGAAACCACAAGCGTTTTGGAAACGGCAGACAGGCTCTACATTCAAAGCCTACATGCGGGCTCTATTGGCTGGATGAAGCGGCCTGACTAGCTGCACTAAATCACTGGATTTGCATCGGAGTTACAAGTGCTATATACTACCGCCATATAGCATCTTGGATCACGCCATGTCAGTCGCCTCCGTCTTCATCAACAACCGCACCCAAGCCGTGCGCCTGCCTGCCGATATGCGCCTGCCCGATGAGGTCAAGCGCGTTCATATTCGTGCTGTGGGGCGCGAGCGCGTGATTGCGCCGCTCGATGGTGCGTGGGACAGCTTTTTTCTCAACTCAGCCACGCCCAGCGAAGATTTTCTGAGCGAACGCGCCAGCCAGCAGCAAAGCGAACGCGAAAGCTTTTGACATGCTGCGTTATCTGCTCGACACCAACATCGTCATCTACGTCATCAAGCGCAAGCCCCTGCCAGTGTTGGAAGTGTTTAACCGCCACGCAGGCCACATGGCGATCTCTTCCATCACTTTGGCAGAGTTGATTCACGGCGCAGAAAAAAGCAGCCGAGTCGCTGAGAACCTGCACGTGGTGGAGGACTTTGCAAGCAGACTCGAAGTTTTGCCCTATGGCCCAAAAGCCGCTGGGCATTACGGAAGCATCCGTGCCGCATTAGAAAGAGTCGGGCAGCCCATAGGCATCAACGACCTACACATCGCCGCGCATGCACGAGCCGAAGGCTTGACCTTGGTAACGAACAACCTCAGTGAATTCAGCAAAGTGCCGGCTTTGCAGTTTGAAAATTGGGCGGCATGAAGTTGGGTTTTCTTCGTTACCTCAGCGCCGCAATCACATCCTGCGGCGCTTGCACCAGCTCAATCAACACGCCCTCGCCTGCAATCGGAAATTCATCGCTGGCCTTGGGGTGCATAAACGTAATATCGTAGCCCGCTGCGCCTTTGCGTATACCGCCGGGAGCGAAGCGGACGCCTTGAGCTGTGAGCCATTCGACGGCGATGGCGAGATCGTCGACCCACAGGCCAATGTGATTGAGAGGTGTGGTGTGGACGGCGGGCTTTTTGTCGATGTCTAGCGGCTGCATCAGATCAACTTCGACCGCATGCACGCCGCTGCCAATCGCGCAAATGTCTTCATCGACGTTTTCTCGCTCGCTGATGAAGGTCGATTTCACCTGAAGCCCAAGCATATCGACCCAGAGCTTTTGCAGGCGCTTTTTGTCTGTGCCGCCGATGGCGATTTGCTGCACACC
>JANPAK010000358.1:0-4686 GCA_031429925.1 Variovorax sp. | reverse complement strand
TATTTTACCGTTGATTCAACGGTATTTCTATAGCCGTTAAGCGCCGTCGTGAGTCAGATGAATTCGCGTAACTTGTTGATTCATAACGGTTGTGAGCCGCCTTGAGCCGTCGAAAGCATACGCTCAACGTACCGTGCGACTGTGTCGATCTCTAGATTCACGCTTGCGCCTGCTTGCAGGCTGCCAAGTGCAGTGTTTTGAACGGTATGGGGGATCAGATTGATGCTGATGTCGCAGCCGGCTTCGAGGTCTTGCACGGCGTTCACGGTCAGGCTCACGCCATTGACGGTGATCGAGCCTTTGTAAGCAAGGTATTTGGCGAGCTGCTTGGGCGCAGTGATGCGCAATTCCCAGCTTTCGCCCATCTGCGCAAACAAGCTGACGCGACCTACGCCATCGACATGGCCACTGACGATATGGCCACCCAATCGGTCGTTCGCGCGCAGTGCTTTTTCAAGATTGATCTGACCCTGAGCATCAAGACCAGCAGTTTTGGAGAGGGATTCTTGGGAGATATCGATCGTGAATTGGTTGGTCGCGGTGTCAAGCTTCGTCACCGTCATGCAAGCGCCATTGAGGGCGATGCTGTCACCGAGGCCGACGTCAAGTAGGTAACCTGCAGGCGGCTCAATGGTGAGCCGCTTGCCGTGATCTAAAGAGCTGCCTAGGGCTTGGATAGCGACGATGCGCCCCACGCCGGTGATGATTCCGGTAAACATGCCTGTATTTTCGCAGGGTTTGGCCGAATTGGCGGTGCTTTAGGCGCTAAAGCCTCGAAAGCGAAGATTTCAGGCTAAAACTTGTCACGTCCGCGAACGCGGGCAACGATGCGCAGGTCTTTTTCGTCAGCGGCACCCACCAAATCCACCGACTTGTACACCAAATGCTGGGCTGCGGGCAGGGCGCTCAAGCTCTCTAGTTCAGGCAGGTTGGCCACGCCCATGCCTGCGCCCAGAAACTTGGGGGCGAGGTAGATCAGTATCTCGTCGACCAAGCCGGCCCTGAACAATGAGCCATTGAGTTTGAAACCAGCTTCCACATGCAACTCGTTGATTTCATGCGTCACCGCTAAGTCGCGCATCATTGCGGCGAGATCGACTTTTGCAGATCCAGCCTGCGGCAGATACATCAGCTTGGCTCCCAGTGCTTCCAAAGCCTTTATTTTTTGATGATTTTGGCTGGCATGATAGATGAATCCTGCGCGAGGTGCTATTAAATCAATAGTGGCTTGAGGGTAGACTCCACTGGCGCTGCCGTGCTGGCCGATGGTTTTGAGCAGTTGGGCATTCAATGGGATGTCGAGTTGGGAATCGACAACAACGAAATGAGGTTGCCTGGGCGCAGCCATCTTGCCCTGTGGCGTCGCAATCAGGGTGCGCACGTTGAGCTGAGGATCATCAGCGATGACGGTTCCCATGCCCGTGAGCACGGCGCAGGAGCGCGACCGCCAAGTTTGGCCATCGTCACGCGCCGCCGGGCCAGTGATCCACTGGCTCTGCCCATTGGCCAGGGCTGTGACCCCATCGATGGATGCCGCCACCTTCATGCGTACCCAGGGCGTGCGCCGAACCATCCGGCTAAAGAATCCAAGATTGAGCTCACGCGACGCGGCAGCTTCTGGGTGCTCGGGTGACAAAACCTCAACCTCAATCCCCGCATTGCGCAGTTGCTGAACGCCTTTGCCGGCCACCAGCGGATTGGGATCGAGAATAGCAATCACCACCTTTGAAACGCCCGCAGCGATCAAGGCCTGCGTGCAAGGAGGTGTGCGCCCTTGGTGAGCGCAAGGCTCCAAACTCACGTAAACCGTGGCGCCACGCGTGTCAACGCCCTGCTCAGAGGCGCTGCGCAAGGCCATGATTTCAGCATGAGGCGCTCCACGGGGCTGGGTGTGGCCAAGCCAAACTGAGCCTGAGGGTGCAACAACCGCGCACCCTACCGCTGGGTTTGGCGACGCGATGGCTTGAGCAAGCTGCGCTGCCGCCAATGCTCCAGCAAACATGACGCGAAACTACTTCCAGCAGTCAGCTGCCGTACCCGAGCCACCGGATTTGTCGCGGATACCGGTTTGAATGATCGTGAAAGAACCGCAGCGATCCGTATTGAACGGTGCGACAGGCGCGGCAGTGAGGGTATAGGCCGTGCCGTCTGTGCTCGGCGTGACGGTGATCGCGTAGAACTGTTGCGTCGTTGGCGATTGAGGGGCTCGCTGCAAGGTGGCAGGAAGCGCCACCGCCGTGCCACCGCGATTGGTGCCATAACTGTCATTGGCCGCATAAAACCGCTTCATGTATTGATCAGCTTGAAGCAATACGGCCTTACCTTCTGCGCGCTTGCCCCGAGCAATGTGGTCTTGATAGGCCGGCAAGGCAATAGCGGCAAGAATACCAATCACGGCCACCACGATCATGAGTTCAATCAACGTAAAGCCGCGGGCAGGGGTGAATGTCTTCATATGGGCATTGTAGTGAAGGTATTAATTCTTGCGCAAGTAGATTTGCCGCCAATCGCGCCTTGCGACGCCTAGGCTAACCGCCGTTGGCGTTGTGGTGACTGGAGGATCGTCAACCCGTGCCTTCAAGTGACCGCGCGAATCCTGAATATCAACCACACCGGTCGACTGGCCCTGATCATTCCTGATGTCCAAGACCACGTCTTCGCCATCGGCCTCGGTCGTGTAGACGCATGCCACGGAATCAGAGTCGTCAATGGCACCGTCGTTATTGGTATCTAGCGTGGTTTGCGTTTTGCATGTTACGGTGAGCGGGCTGATCAGATAGTTGAAGCCCGAACTGGTGCTTGCCGTGCAGCTGAATTGATTCAAGCGCGGTGCGATCGTGTCAACCCGCACCAGCTTTCCAACGGGCTCCATGCTGAAAATGGAGCGCTGACCTGAGGACAAGGTGTAGTTGATGAACCAACCCCGATCAACAGCCCAGTTGACCGATCGGCTCGCAGATGTGAGAAAGTAAGTGGTCGACGCGTCCGGGTTGATAGAACTGGTGGTCGAGACGCTTGAAGTTGCGGTTGTTACTGCGATCGACACCAAGAGCGTTTTCGTGGTGATGGAAGCAAAGCTGGTGGCCGTCGATCCAAACACAGCGGTATCCCAAAGCCCGTATGCGGCTTGAACTTGGGTGTTGGCTTGATCAGCGTTGTCATACAGCTTGCCGGTGCCCACGACCACCATATACCCAGTGCGGCCATCAGTGCGCGGAATAACGGCCGGCGTGGCGGTAATCGGTTGCGCGTTGTTCGATGCGTCGGTAGCGGCAAAGAGCCGACTGCCGTCTGGCCAACTGGCCGGATTTGAATTTGACAAGTCAAAGCGCCACACATTGCCCCGCAAATCTCCGGCATAGGCGCCAATGACTTGAGAGTTGGCGTTTCTCACTAACCGGACTCCGCCTAAACCATTGCCGGTGTTGGTGTCAGTCGCGATCTTTTTGATCAGTGCCCCGGTGGCCATGTTGACAACATAAAGAAATGCACGCCCAGATCCACTGTAAGGGCCATTACCAAACACAGCAATCCACTGGTTGCCGGTGGTCACCCCGCTTTGCACCTCACTCATCACGAATCCCATGTCGGAATAATCGCTACCAAAGTCAGGGTGAATTTCCCACAGCACGTGCCGCTCGTTCATGCTCAGCGGGCGCGTCACATCCAGCGCATACACTGAGCGCCCGCCAGCGCCTGCGGTGCCGAGCACCACGTTGGTCCAGCGATCAGACTTGCCGCTGCCAGAAAAATTAGGGGCATTGATATACGCATCTGATTCACTCAAGGGGCCATCCACGAAAAACTGGTGAACATAGCTTTTGCTGGCCAATTGGTGCAACTTATTGAATGACCCTCTTGGCACAAAGGCAAAGGTTTCCTGTCCGCCAGTCGCAAGCGCCGTGCCTTCACGGAATCCATGAACCATCCCGTCATTGGCTCCAATAAAGAGCACGCCCTCACCCCTGGCTGCTTTGGAAGTCATGTATGCGGTGTAGGTGTTCGCACCGGGAACGGTCGAAGGCAGACGTTCGTAGAAAAAATTGGAGTTATTTTTGATAAAGACGGGTGTCGAGTTGACGATATCGCCGAGGATGGATTCACGCTTACGGTAGGGCTGACCCTCGCCTTCTTGGGTGGTGCGCCCGCGAACGAAATCGAACATATCTGACGTGAATGACGAGTTGAGCAAAGTCGCGGTGGTGGACGTTCCGGCAGACTGCAGGCCTTGGGCTGAAACGTTTAGCCAAGTGAAGGGCAGGCCCCCGGTCGTGCTGTTGATCCAAGTGTGCACATTGCGGGTGGTATGGCTGGGTATCTTTGTGACGCCCGTTGGTTTGCCTGCAGCATCCGTTGCCACAACTTCCCATGCAATCGATTCTTCATCACCGTTTGCGGCCAGGTTAGTCATGCGCACATTGCCCCACCAGAGGTTGGCCGTGTAGTAAGGTACAAACTTCTTGGTGCCAGCCGTCAGCGCAACAGCGGAAGCGGCAACACCCGCTTGCGAAAACTGCTCGCCGGCGATACTGCCCACCACTCGCCCAATCTCGGCAGCGAAATCAGATGCATCTGACAAACTAAGGTACTCCCCGCCACCATTGTGAGCCGCGTGCACCATATCATCAATTTTGGTCGATATGGCGCCTCCATCGGGCGCTTCTGTAAACCAATTCAGCGAACCCG
>JANPAK010000357.1:0-3106 GCA_031429925.1 Variovorax sp. | reverse complement strand
GCCACACCGATCTCCACGCCGGCACGGGTGATGTAGGCATGCTTGCATTCGCGCACCATGGCGGAGGTGCTCACATTGCAGATGGTGAGCGTGTGCGGCATGCCAAGGCTCACCGCATGCTTGAGCGCGGCCAATGTGTCTGCTGTCTCGCCTGATTGCGAAATAGTGACGACGAGCGTGCGCGGGTTAGGCACGGAATCACGGTAGCGGTATTCGCTGGCAATTTCTACGTTGCAAGGGATTTTGGCAATCGATTCGAGCCAGTACTTCGCCACAGACCCGCTGATGAAGCTCGTGCCGCAGGCGAGGATGAGGACGTTGTCGATGGCTTTGAAGGTGGAATAGGCGCCATCGCCAAAGAGCTCGGGTGAAATGCCCACGACGCCTTCGAGCGTATCGGCGATCGCTCGCGGCTGCTCAAAGATTTCTTTCTGCATGTAGAGGCGATAGGGCCCGAGCTCGGCGGCGCCGCTGTGTGCTTGCACGGTTTTCACGGGGCGCTGATCTGTCGTGAGCGCCTTGCCATCTTTGCTGGTGATCCAGTATTTGCCGATCTGTAGATCCACCACATCGCCTTCTTCAAGGTAGACGATTTGGTCTGTGACGCCGGCAAGCGCCATCGCATCGGATGCGAGGAAGTTTTCACCGCCCTCCTTGCCAACGCCCAAGATCAATGGCGAACCTGCACGCGCGCCCGCCACGCGATGCGGCTCGTCTTTGTGAAACACCGCCAGCGCATACGCACCATGGAGCTGCGCGGTAGTGGCCTTCAAAGCTTCGAAAATGTCGCCGTCATAGAGGGAATCGAGCAAATGTGCGATGACTTCGGTGTCTGTCTGACTCACAAACACATAGCCTTTGGCTTGCAGCGCCTTGCGTAGCGCGTCGTGGTTTTCAATGATCCCGTTGTGCACCAGCGCCACGCGACCTGCCGCGCCTTCTTTCGCATTCGGGCCGGCGCTGAAATGCGGATGGGCGTTGTGGACCGCCGGCGCGCCATGCGTGGCCCAGCGGGTGTGGGCGATGCCGGTGAAGCCTTCAAAGGGCTGGCCGGCTTTGGCGTCAAGCTCAATCTGCGCTTGCAGCTCAGCCACGCGAGAGGTGGTGCGCGCGCGCTTCAAGCCCCCGCTGTGAACCGCGACACCGCAGGAGTCATACCCGCGATACTCGAGGCGTTGCAAGCCTTGCACGAGGATGGGGACGATGTTGCGCTGAGAGACTGAACCGACGATGCCGCACATAGGATGCTCCTGTCAATATGACTATGCGCCATATGCTAGGCGTGTCTTGGAAAAATATCCAATTGATTTATCAACATAAAAGAAATAAAATTCCATCAGTTCAATAATTAGAAATTTAATTTCTTAAATACTATGAATTCAGAATTAAATTACCAGCTTGAGCTGGATGAAACAGACATTCGCCTGCTTCAAGCCCTGCAAACCGATGCCTCACCGAGCAACCAAGCATTGGCAGCCATGGTGCACGTCTCCCCGCCCACTTGCCTGCGCCGCGTCAAGCGCTTGCACGATCTCGGATTGGTCGAGCGACAGGTGGCGGTGCTCGATGCTGACCGATTGAAGAGCCTGATCGGCGCAGGGCTCACGGCGATTGTGGAGGTGACGCTGACCGAGCAAACGGAAGAGGTGCTCTCAGCGTTTGAAGCGCGCGTGATGCCCGACGCGCAAGTGCAGCAATGCTACCGGGTGAGTCCAGGGCCCGATATGGTGCTGATCGTGCAAGTGCGGGATATGCCGGCCTATTTTGCGCTCGCCCAGCGCTTATTCACACAAGACACTAAAGTGCGCAATGTGAAGGCGTTTTTCAGCACTCGGCGCGCGAAGTTTTCCACGGCGCTGGCTTGGCTTTAGGCGAACGCGCTAAACCTTCAGCGGCATGATGTGCACCGCATCTGGCGGGACGAGCAGCGAGGCGGCATCACCAGGCCGCAGACCCATATCGCTCAGCAGCGAAGTAGGAAAGTTCAGTGCAATGGTGTCGGGCGTTCCTTGAACCGCTAGGCGGCACAGGCTGATTTCGCCCAAATGGAGCATTTCAGTGAACACGCAGGCCAAGCTGTTGTCTGGGTTGTCGGCCGCAAGCAATGCGCTGCGCAATTGCACCGCCTCGCCGGCGAGCACCCAGGTGATCGCGGTGTCGTTCTCGATCTTGCCTTTGTCAATCACGTTCAGTTGCAGTTGCCCCCAGTGCAGTAGGCCTTGGCCCGGTTGATGGCGGTGAAAGCGGGCATGGAAATGATTGTGAATACCCACGAGTTGAGCCACGCGCGCATTGCGTGGGCTGCGCATTACCTGTGATGGCGAGCCACTTTGGAGGCTTTGGCCACCATCGATGATGACGATGCGGTCTGCCAAGCGGCGCGCCTCCTGCAAATCATGCGTGACTAAAACGATCGGCACGCGGAGGGTTTGCCGCAACTGCGCCAGCTCGCGGTAAAGAATCTGGCGCATGGGGGCGTCGACCGCAGAAAACGGTTCGTCTAACAGCAGCACGCCACCGCCATCTTGAATTCGAACCACTGCGCGAGCCAATGCGATGCGCTGCTGCTGACCGCCGGAAAGCTCATGCGGCAGGCGGTGCGCCAGATCACTCAGGCCAAGCCGCTGCAGCCATTCCAAGGCTATCTTTTCAGGGGCATTTAGGCCATTTGACCTTACGGAATATGCGCAAATTGCTATGTTATTTATAGCGTCTAGATGCGGAAACAGGGCGTAATGCTGAAACGCTAATCCCGCGCGCCGTTCTTGAGCACTGCGCAAAATGCCCTTGGCGCTGTCCATCCAAACTTGGTCGCCTAAACGCACCACGCCCGTCAGGTCATGGCTACGGTGCAGGCCGGCCACGCAGCGCAGCAAGGTGGTTTTTCCGCTGCCGGAGGCGCCCACCAGTGCCACCAGTTCGCCCGGCGCGCAGTCAAATTGCGCTTGCAGGCGCACGGGATGCACGCTCGTGACGTCGACTTGGAGCCCGCTGTGAGGATCTGCCATGAGGCCGCTCACGGACGCCTCGCGCGGCTTCGCTGCCGCCGTTCGCTGGCAAACACCGCGACCAAAGCAGCCAGCGAGCAAAGCACAAGACTTGCCGC
>JANPAK010000356.1:0-2232 GCA_031429925.1 Variovorax sp. | reverse complement strand
GCCGAGGCCGTGCAAATTCACCTCGACTTGAAGGCCAAACGCAGCGTGGGCGTGCACTGGGGCACCTTCGAGCTGACCGACGAACCTTTGGACCAGCCCCCCAAAGACTTGGCGGTTGCGCGCTCTGACAAGGGATTGAAGCCCGAAGACTTCTTCCTCATGGCCGTGGGCGAGACGCGCCTGCTGCCGCGCCGCAGCCCTCTGCCCAACCAGGCACGGTGAGCGGCAAGCCTTACATGTGAGTCCGAGCAGCCTGATGCGCTGTGTGAAAGCCGAAACCGGCCACCCACCGCTCACTCTGCTGCGGCAAACGCCAGGGCACTACCGGGTCAGCTCAGCCATTCGAGGGCGATTCATTTCCAAACCCGTTTGAGCTGCGCATCTCGCCCGCAGCCATTGCGGTAGTAGGCGTAGCGCACGGGGTTGTTCTTGTAATAGTCTTGGTGATGCGCCTCGGCCAGGTAAAACGTGCTGGCGGCGGCCAGCTCGGTGTGAATGGTTTTGAAGCGCCCCGTTTTGAGCAGCGCATCACGGCTGGCTGTGGCGGTTTGGCGCTCGGCATCGTTGCCCCAATAAATTCCACTGCGGTATTGGCTGCCCGAATCACAAAACTGCTTGTCTTTCTCGCTCGGATCAATCGTCTTCCAGAAAAACTCCACAAGCTGCGAGTAAGTCACCTTCGCTGGATCGTAGGTCACGCGCACGGCCTCGGTGTGGCCCGTCTGCCCCGCGCTGACGGCCTCATAGCTCGGATGGGGCACTTTGCCAGCGGTGTAGCCAGACTCTGCAGCAATCACGCCTGGCAGTTTTTCAAAATCAGACTCGGTGCACCAAAAGCAGCCGCCGGCGAAGACGGCGGTGGCGGTGGCTGCTTGCGCCGTGTGCACGAGCAGCGCCGTGGCCAGCAAGGCAACGTGTTGGGCCAGTTGTTTGGCGGCTTTCAAAGAAACGAGTTTCATAGATGCTTTCAATCAGGTGCGCAGCGCCGGCAAGGGCTGATCTTTGGGCACAAAGGCCAGCGCCACGCCATTGTTGCAATAGCGCTGGCCGGTGGGCTTGGGGCCATCGTCAAACACATGGCCATGGTGCCCTCCGCAGCGCGCGCAGTGGTATTCGGTGCGCGGATAAATCAACTTGAAATCGCGCGAGGTGCCAATCGCACCGGGCAGCGCCTGCCAAAAGCTCGGCCAACCGGTGCCACTGTCGAATTTTTGCGCCGCATCGAATATGGGCAAATTGCAAGCCGCGCAGACAAAGGTGCCCGCGCGCTTCTCGCGATCGAGCGGGCTGCTGCCCGAGCGCTCGGTGCCGTGCTCAAACAACACGGCATAGGCCTGCGGCGAAACAATCGCGCGCCACTGCACCTCGGTTTTCTTCAAAGGAAACGGCACCGCCGCCAGCGCAGAAGCCGCTGGCAGCGCCGCACCAGCAAACCAAGCGGAGAGCGTTTTAAGCATATGTCGTCTTTCCATGAATGCGTCCTGAAGTTTTGTTTGAGGGGCCAAGCGCAGCAGAAGCTTGCTGCTGTGAATGTTTGGTCTGACCAAGGGGCGATTTCTTTCATTCCGCCGAGCTTCACACTGGGCACGTTTGCACAGCGCATCTACAGCGGCATGAAGGCCGAGGGCCTGCGCGACAAGGTGCGCCTGCGGCACTTTCACACATGTTGGACCCTACGGCCAACATACCGCTCATTCGCCACAACCTGTGCCCACTGTCCTTCATTGACTTACCTCAAGCAGCCGATGTGGACGCCATGATCGGTGTGTTCGAACTCAACCGCGTCGAGCTGCTGCGTGAGGTGTTTGTGTGGGCCTACGAGCGCTCATGCCAGCAATACGTGGCGGTCAAGCAGAGCCTGGTGCCGCCCAATATTTTTCGCCTGCGCTACCGCCAGGCCTTGAGCGATGTGGTGGCGGCCATTGTTCAAAACGACGAGGCCCTGAGCATTGCCACCGTGAATGCCAGACTACCGCCCACGGTTGCCGCGCCAGATCAGGCACACTTTACCCAACTGGTGCTGCAGGAGTTTGCCGCCTTGCACCCCGGAAATGCGGTGCGGTTTGGTATCAGGCCCTTGGTGTTTGCTGCTTGGAAGGAAAGGCATGGTGGGACATGAATGAACTGGTACCGAACGCACTGCACGCCGAACTGCGCGCGCTGATTGCCAGCAGCCGCCAGCGGCTGGCTGGTGCAGTCAATGCGGAGCTGACACGGCTGTATTGGAGCGTG
>JANPAK010000355.1:0-2076 GCA_031429925.1 Variovorax sp. | reverse complement strand
CAGGCTTGAAGTACTCCAGAATCGCGCGCCAGCGCCCTTCATCCTTTGCGCCGCCACGGTGGCACTCATCGATGATGATCAGATCGAAGAAGTCGGGCGGGTAGTCGCCGAAGTACGGCGTGTCGCCCGGACCACTCATGAAGGTCTGGAAGATCGTGAAGAAGATGCTGCCGTTCTTCGGGACCTTTCCCTTTTTCCGGATCTCCTCGGGATCGATGCGAACGAGCGCATCAGCCGGGACGGCGGAGAAGGCGTTGTACGCCTGGTCGGCGAGGTTATTGCGGTCGGCTAGGAAGAGCACGCGCGGCCGGCGGCTGGGCTCGGCGGCGGGCCTCCAGTCACCGAGGTTCCACCGCGACTGGAACAGCTTCCACGCCAGCTGGAAGGCGATGAAGGTCTTGCCGGTGCCGGTCGCCAGCGTGAGCAGTATGCGATCGCGTCCGGCGGCGATCGCTTCGAGCACGCGAGCGATGGCGATGTCCTGGTAGTAGCGCCCCTGCCAGCTGCCTCCCTTATCCTCGAACGGGATGGCGGCGAACCGATCGCGCCACGCGTTCGACTCAGCGAAGGTCAGCGCCCAGAGTTCATCGGGGGTCGGGTACGCGGCCACCTCGCCTTCGGTGCCGGTGGACATGTCGATGCGGTAGATCGCCTGGCCATTGGTCGCGTAGGCCAACCGGACAGCCAGCTTGGCGGCGTAGTTCTTCGCCTGACCGACGCCTTCCGTTAGTGGCTTCTCCCACGCCTTCGCTTCGATGACGGCGAGCTTAGTGTTGCGGTAGACGAGCACATAGTCGGCGATCTCCGCCTTTGCCCGGGCATTTTTGCCGCCGCTTCCCTGCAGCCGGCCGAGCGTGATGCCGTGCTCGCGCAAAACGCGGCTGCCTTCGATCACGCCCCAGCCGACGGCCTTCAGGGCCGGGTCGATGTGCTCGGCGCGGGTTTCGGCCTCGTTCATGCGCCCCCAGCAATCAGCAGTTCGGCGGACTTCGTGGTTGGCTGGCCAGAGAAGGCTTGATGCAGGAGTGACATCTTGAGTTCGTCGAGCGCAGCAAGTTTGGCATCACCGATTTCGGCAAGCCTTCGACTCTCGTCCGCCATCGCATCCAGCTTCGCCGCGAGCCCCGCCTGCTCTTGGATCGGCGGCAACCATGCGCGATAAGCAAACAGATGCTCGCGGTTCACCTTTGGCATTCCGGCACGCGCCGACCCCTTCACCGCGTACTCTGTGAACGCTGGCGCAAGCAATAGGTGGAACAGGTAGTCGCGGTCGATCCCCATCTGCTTCGGCATTAGCGGATAGATGTCCGCACTACAGAGGCCGCTGAAAGCAGGGCGTGCGACCTTCATTAGGTATGGCCGGATCTTGCTGTAGAGTACAGCAGACTCATCAAACAGGAATTTGCCGGAGATGAGTTGCTCTTCACGCGCCGTCTTTACGTCGACAAGGGAGCCAGACTTAGACTCGATGTTCCCGGCACCAATGTGTGGTAAATCAAAATACTTGGGCTCTCGCGGATCGATCAGTTTCGATTCGATTTCGCAGACGTCTTCAAGACTTTGCTCGGTCCAGTCACAGCCGTGTCCTGCAAACCGCGAGCGTGCGAAGCTCTCGAACAATTCGCGTGCATTCTTCAGGTTCTTCTCGACGTTAGCCTTGACAGAGGCCATACCCTCGAATGCTTTGTCAAGGATGGCGACGATTCGGCGCTGCTCGCCAATAGCCGGTACCGCGATAGGAAGCTTCGCTAGCGTGGTATTGCTCAAATTCTTCATCGTTGTGCCGGTCGACGCTCGTTCGAGCTGTTCCCGATACATCGGTGAGCGCAGCAGCCATGCCAAGAAATACGGATCTATCGTTGGCTTTGGGCGAATGTAGAAGCATCCGGTGCCGCAAACCCAACCAGCCTCGTAGGTGCTCACTACGGCGCATCTTCCGATTTCGCCCCTACGTCCGATCACCACATCGCCCTTCTCCAGAACATATTTGGCAAGCCGAATTACAGTCTTAGCACTGACCTGCTTTTCAGCGTCCGCGTCGAAGGTCTCACCGACGATGTTCGTTGGGTTGATGAG
>JANPAK010000354.1:0-1659 GCA_031429925.1 Variovorax sp. | reverse complement strand
CGTCGTAGGTGGCCTCGTCCGTCGCCGCCGCGAAGGCCCGCGCGAGATAGGCGATGGCGGCGCCACCAGCCAGCGTCTGGCTGATCGCCACGCGGCGGGTCTGGCGTGACAGTCTTATGACATCGCCTGTTTCGGCCGAAGAACAGGTGGAGCCGGGTCGATCCAGGGGTCGGCATCAGCGCCGCCGAAGCGGTCGCAAAGGAAGTCAATGAAGACCCGCGTGCGTGCCGCGAGGTGGCGTCGCGTCGGCACAGCCGCATAGATGCGCAACGCCTTCATGCGCCAGTCGGCAAGCACACGCACCAGGCGGCCGGCCCGCAGCGCATCTGCGACGACGAAGGACGGCAAGGCGGCGATCCCCATCCGCTCCATCGCCGCCAGATAGTTCAGCTCGGTGTCAGTGGAGACGAAGGCCGCCGACGACAGGCTGATCTCCACGGTCTCGACGGCCAATGGCGCGCCGTCCTGCGCCACGCGTTGGAAATGCACGGCTCGCCGCAACTTGTGTGGCATGACGAGGTCATGCCACTCGAGGTCGGACGGGCGCATCGGCCAGCCGCGGCGGTCAAGGTAGACCGGACTGGCGCAAACCACGATCTCGGTGCGGGCCAACTGTCGCGCCACCGTGTTGCTATCGGGCAAGTCCCCTTCGACCAGCAGCAGGCAGACATCGAAATGTTCATCGAGCGTCGTCACGACCGTATCGACAGACAGTTCCAGAGTCACGCGCGGGAATTCACTGCGGAACTCATCGAGGCGGCGTGCCAACTGGTGAAACGCAAATGACGACGGCGCTTTTACCCGCAGCCGGCCCTGGGGCAGGCCGATCTCGTCGCGAACGCACGCCTCGGCCTCGTCGATGCTGGTCAGGATGTGGCGCACGCTTTGCAGGTAGTGCTCACCCAGCTCGGTGAGTGCCTGATGCCGGGTCGTGCGGTTGATCAACCGGGCGCCCAATTGCGCTTCGAGTTCATGCAAGTGGCGCGACGCCGCCGCAGGCGTGACGCCCAGAGCAAGCGCGCCCTTGCCCAGCGCACCCTCCTGGGCCACAGAAGCGAAAAGCCGCATCACGCTCAGCTTGTCCATCTCAATCCGCGAACCAACGCAATTGACAATTGCGTTTTCCAGCACTTGAGGTCGGCGTAGGCAAGGACTATTGTTCTGTTGAACGTCGCCAAGCCGCGGGTCCCATGACAAAGCGCAAGATCATTGCGGATCGGGCTGATCGAAAGCTGCGGCGACGTGGGCAAGGCCAAAGCTTCTCAGACATTGGAGACCGCGATGAACCTCAAACCATGGCTGCCTGTGATCGCCACAGGGCTGGTCGGAACGCATTTGCTGTCGGTGAAGGCGTCGCAGTTGCGGGCACGCTTGCGCCATGCGCCATCGAGCGTCGCCCATTCGCGCGACGTGGCATTCGGCGCGATGGGGCCGACCAGACTCTGGTCGTCGCTGGCGACGCGAATGATCCATGTCGTCGAGGAGTTCACGATGATCGCGATTTCCGCGTTGTTCCTTGCCAGCATGGTCAGCTTGCTCGCCGGCGTGTGAAGGTGCCGGTTCGCTTGGCGCACGTGACGCGGGGCGGGGGTCGTTGCGCGGCCTCAGTGCGCTTGGTCCCAGTTCGCCCCGAGGCCGATTTCGGCCAATAGCGGCACG
>JANPAK010000353.1:0-24151 GCA_031429925.1 Variovorax sp. | reverse complement strand
CTTCGGGCACAGGCTTTGCGCCGATCAAAGCGCTGATCGAGCACATGCAATTCAAAAACATCACGCGCCCCACCGTGCTGTATTGGGGCGGCCGCCGCCCAGCAGATTTGTATTTGGATGCATGGGTGAAAGAGCGCTTGGCTGAGATGCCCACCTTGCGCTATGTACCTGTGATCTCGGATGCCTTACCCGAAGACGCCTGGACGGGACGCACGGGTTTTGTACACCAAGCGGCCGTAGCCGACCTGCCAGACATGAGCGGCTACCAGGTTTACGCTTGCGGCGCGCCCATTGTGGTCGACTCCGCCAAGCGCGACTTTTTAGCGCAATGCCACTTGCCGGAGGAGGAGTTCTACGCGGACTCATTCACCACGGAAGCCGACAAAGCCAAGGCCTGATATCAAAGCGAAGCCCGCCTCGGGGCTCAAGACCTTTAACCCCCCGGGGTGGTTTTCTGGCGATCGTGCTTTTCACGCTTGATATGGCGATCCTGCTTGTTTTGCATCTTGGCCAAGTGCGCTTTCTCTTTCTTGGTCACAGTGCCATCCGCTTTTGCTTTGTCTTCGGTTGCTGCGACACGCGCTTGACCGTTTTCTAGTCGAGCGGCTTCTTTTTGATTGAGTTGGCCAGAGGCCACGCCTTGGTCGATGCGTTTTTGCTGATTGGCTTCGCGCTTATCGACACGAGGCGTGTTGGGGGCAGGCGCTTGCGCAAATGCTGCGCCGGCCAAAACTAAACTGAGTGCAGCAGCGAGAGTGTGCAGTTTCATAGGGTTCTCCTTCAGGTTGAATGTTGGGCCAACAGCGACAAACTGTGTCGGCTTT
This sequence comes from Variovorax sp., assembly GCA_031429925.1. Lineage (GTDB taxonomy): Bacteria > Pseudomonadota > Gammaproteobacteria > Burkholderiales > Burkholderiaceae_C > JANMDU01. The sequence goes on along the minus strand of JANPAK010000353.1, from coordinate 23,327 downwards.
AACTTCAACGCGGCTTGGTAACAACCCGCTCACAAGGGGAATGCAAAGCAATGTAAAGTTCCGCTGCAATTCAACCTGAGTCGAACTTGATCATGACCCTCCATCGCCGAACCACTCTCAAAACCATAGCATTTGGCGCAGCATATGCGTGGTCCAATGGCCTATTGGCTCAAACTTTTCCATCCAAACCGATCCGCTGGATCGTCGTCGCACCCGCTGGGAGTTCGCTCGATGTGATCGCGCGCAGCATGCAAGACCGCCTCGCGGCAGCTCTGGGCCAACCCATCGTCGTTGAAAACCGCCCTCAAGCGGGTGGCACGGTGGGCGCCAATGAAGTGGCGAAAAGCGCGCCAGATGGTCACACTTGGCTACTCGGATTCAATGGCCCTGTCGCTTTTGCCCCATTTCTGTACAGCAAGTTGCCCTACAACCCGCTCAAAGACTTGGCTCCGGTGGTGCTCACGACTTCGCAGCCTAACGTCTTGGCGGTGAACGCTAGCTTGCCGGTGAACAACGTGCAAGAGTTGGTGGCGCTGCTTAGAGCCAACCCCGGTAAATACAATTACGCTTCTGTCGGCAACGGTTCCTCTTCGCACCTGACGATGGAATACCTCAAGGCGCTCACCAACACCTTCGCCGTGCATATTCCCTTTAACGGCGGCCCACCGGCTGTGTTGTCCACGGCAGCCGGCGACACTCAGATTTTGGCTACGGTACCGACGGTCATCATTCCGCAGGTGCGCTCGGGTCGCATGAAGGCGCTTGCCGTCACCGGCAAAACCCGATATGCGCTCACCCCTGAGCTGCCGACCGTCGAGAGTTCCGGTATCAAGGAACTGGCCGGCTTTGAAGCGATTGCTTGGAATGGCGTCTTGGTGGCCGCTGGCACGCCACGCGCCGCGATTGATCGCATCAACGCCGCGATCAACGCGGCGATGCGCGATGCTGGCGTGCAGGAACGCCTGAAGACAGCAGGCTTGGATGCCATTGGCGGCACACCGGAGGCTTTTGGCGATTTGATCAGCTCGGAAGCCAAGAAATGGGAACCCATCATTAAGCGCTCTGGCGCAAAACTCGATTGAGAGACCGGCATGCAACGCAGACAACTGATCTCACTAGCTACTAAATCAGTAGCACTTGGCGCAATATCTTTGCCGGCAATCAACGCTTTTAGCCAGCAAAAGCCGATCCGCCTGATCGTCCCCTACGCGGCGGGTGGGCCGATTGATGTGACGGCGCGCCTGATTGCCGAGCAAGCCAAAGGCGCGCTGGGCACGATCATCATCGACAACAAGCCTGGCGCAGGCGGCAACATTGGCGCGGATCTGATTGCCAAAGCCGCGCCCGATGGCACCACGATTGGCATCGCGGCGCTCGCCACGCATGCGATCAACCCCTGGCTGTATGCCAAGATGCCTTTCGATGCTGGCAAAGATTTCGCCGCCATCACCCAAATGCTGCGCGTGCCTCAAGTGCTCGTGATGAATACTGATACCGCCACACGTCTGAAAATCAACACCCTGCAAGACTTCGTGGCATATGCCAAAGCCAACCCCGCCAAGCTCAACTACGGCTCAGGCGGCAATGGCTCGGGCGGCCACTTAGCTGGCGAAATGTTCAAAGCCCGTGCCGGCGTGTTCGCCGTGCACATCCCGTACAACGGCGGCAACCCTGCCCAGCTTGGGCTGCTCTCTGGCCAAGTCGACTTCAATTTCGACAATCTCGCCACTGCCGCACCCAACATCCGCAGCGGCAAACTCAAAGCCTTGGGCGTCACAGCGCTCAAGCGCTCGCCCAATTTGCCCGACGTGCCCGGCTTGGCCGAGGCTATGCCCAATCTATTCAAAGATTTCGCCATCGACACTTGGTGGGGTTTGGTTGCACCCGCAGGCACGCCGGCAGACGTGGTGAACAAACTCAACGCCGCCTTCACCGCCGCGCTGAAACTCCCAGAAACTCAAACCCGCTACGCCAGCCTGATGGCCGAGCCCACCCCGAATAGCCCGCAGGAGTTTGCCGCCTTCATGGCACAAGAGCGTGCGAGGTATGAAAAGCCGGTGAAGGCGAGTGGTGCGCGTGTGGATTGAGCGTTTCTGACGCCTAAACCCACTGCCCAATCTTCTCGATATCCTCGGGAAACATTTCCCCCGCTTCAGCCAGCAGCACCTTGCCGTCTTTTCCCCGCACGATCACGACCGGCAGGCCTTTGGGTTTGCTCAGCACTTTTGCAATCGCTGGTGTGAGCATGGCCGCTGGAAAGCTGTAGTTTTTCTTGCGCAGATACTCTTTTGCGGCTTGTTCGGTCTTGTCAATCGACAGTGCGAGCACTTGTAGGCCGCGCCCTTTTTGGGCTTTCCATAGCGCCTCGATGTGCGGGCTTTGCACCGCGCAAAACGGGCACCAACTCGCCCACCAATACACCACCGTGATCTTGCCTTGCGCTTGGGCGGGCTTGAAGCTGCCGCCGCCGATCAAGCTGGCCTCAGGCAAGGCCAGCGTTTGGCCCAGAGCAGGTAGTGGGCCATATTTGCTTTGCGTGGTGGCCCAAGCCGTGGCGCTTGCAGACGACAACAAGCCGCCCGCAGACAGCGCCATTGTTTGCACCAGAAGTTCGCGGCGAGGAAGGGTCATACGCGCTCCTTGAGACAGCGTTAAATCAATCGCGGAAACAAATCATCGTCCATTTCTGCACCGTCCGCAAGGCGCTGCGCCAAGCCTTCAAACGGTGGCGATGTACGCCATGGCCTCACCGCGTGTCTTGCGTCGTCACCCAAGTAACGTGCGGAGAACACGCGGCGCCGGCTACTCGGCGGGGTGCCGCTGGTGGCATGCAGAGTGAGCATGTGAAAAGCCACACAATCTCCAGGCTCGAGCGCCCAAGTGAGTTGCTTGAATTTTTCTGGCTCGGCGTCGATGTTGGGCAATTCTTGCAAACTGCCTTCCGGAAACCACTTGGCTTGGTGCTCGCGGAAGGTGCGCGGCATATACCAAGTGCCTTCGTGCGATCCCGCCACGAAGCGCAGTGTGCTTTCTAGCGGCACAGGATCAACTGGAATCCAAAAACTCACGTTTTGCCTGCCGCTGATGTTGTAGTACGGCTGATCTTGATGCCAAGGCGTCGGTGCGCGGGTACCCGGTTCCTTCACCAGCAAATGGTCGTGATACAAGCGCACGCTTTGGCTTTGCATCAGATCACGGGCGATCCAAGGCAGTGCCGTTTCTTTCAGGATGTGCTCGTAGTTGGCGTTACTTTGCCAAGTACAAAAGTCTTCCACGAAATGGCCGGGGTCATCTGGCTCGCTGGCCACCACCGCGAGTGGGCTCAAGTTTGCCAAATTGTCTTCAATGCCCAGCTCTAACTGCAGAAGCTGCATTGTCGGCAATACGCCGCGCAGTACAACCGCGCCGTCGCGTTCAAAGCGAGAAATAGTTTCTGTGTCTAAGAGCTGCATGCCATGAGCATACGGCATCTAACGCGATCTCAATCCTCATCAATGCCCACCGTCCAATGCCGCGGGTTTGCAGCACAATGGGTCTATGCCGACTCAGCCCAGCTTTTCTTTGCGCGACAGCGCATTTGCCCTTTTCATCGTCGTCAGTTGGGGCTTGAATTTTGTGGTGATGAAGTATGGGCTGGCCAGCTTCACACCTTTTCAAATGGGCGCGGCGCGCTACCTCTTGGCAGCGTTTCCGTTGATCCTCTTCATTCGCCCGCGCGACTTGCCCGGCAAATGGGTATTGATCTACGGTATCACCCAAGGCATTGGCCAGTTTGGCTTCTTGTTCACCGCTCTGAAGCTGGGCATGACGGCATCGATTGCCTCGGTGTTGATGCAAACCCAGGTGTTTTTCACCGCACTTTTTGGCATGCTGTTTCTCGCTGAGCGGCTGGGTCGTTCGCAGTGGATCGGCTTGACGCTGGCGGCGCTGGGCTTGGCCTGCTTCGCAACGCACTTTACATCTGGGCACGCAGCCAGCTCGAGCATCACGGTGCTCGCCTTTGCGCTCAACCTTTGCGCTGCAGCCTCTTGGGCGGTTTCTAACATCGTCGCCCGCAAGGCGCAGCAAGCCAGCCCCAGCTACGACGCACTGGCTTTCGTGGTGTGGAGCTCACTGGTGCCCATCATTCCCTTTGTGTTGCTGTCGGCATGGATGGATACCGGCAGCGTGACCTTGGTGACGCGCAGCTTGATCAATGCACCCTGGACAGCATGGCTGGCCGCAGCCTATCTCGGCTGGATCGCCACGATTGCTGCCTATGCGATGTGGACCGGTTTACTCAAGCGCCATACCGCTAACCGAGTGGCGCCCTTGAGTCTTGGTGTACCCGTGGTGGGTATTGCCGCTGGCATGCTGCTGCTTGGCGAGAGCGTGAGCCCGTGGCAATGGGCGGGCATTGCCTGCGTAGGTGGGGCCTTGGCGATGGTGCTATTTGGAGAACAAATTTTGAAGAAAATCGGCCATTCGCCGTCATAGAATATGCGCACGATGCTATTTATTTAATAGCATCAAGGTTTGATGGCCGTGACTTCAATCTCTACCTTCGCTTGCTTTTCCACCAAGCGTGCCACGCCGACACAACTCATCGTGGGGAAGTTTTTGCCCATGACCTCGCGATAGGCTTGCCCCAATTCGCGCAAACGAGCGCAGTACTCATCGCAATCGGTGATATACCAAGTCATGCGTGTCATGTGCTCAGGGCCTGCGCCTGCTTGATGCAGGATGGCCAGGACGTTGCGCAGAGCTTGTGCGGTTTGCGCAATGAAATCATCGGTTTCAAACTGCTGCTGCGCGTTCCAGCCAATCTGGCCGCCGGTGAAAATCAGTTGGCTACCTGCGCTCAAGGTAACGGCCATGCCATTGGCGTAACCTTTGGCAGGAGCCCAATCAGGCGGTTGAAGCAAGGTGTGCATGCAGATGTCCTTAAGATGTTCTTAACTTGAACCGCTGCAACTTGCCTGTCTCAGTGCGAGGCAATGCGCTTCGAAATTCAATGTCGCGCGGATATTTGTAGGGTGCAAGACTGGCCTTCACGTGATCTTGCAGCGCTTTGACCATCGCAGCGTCGCCCTCGACACCGGGCTTTAAGACGACGAAGGCTTTGACGATCATGCCGCGCTCCTCATCGGGCTTACCGATCACGCCACATTCAGCCACCGCCGGGTGCTTGAGCAGGCAGTCTTCCACCTCCGGGCCACCGATGTTGTAGCCGGCGCTGATGATCATGTCATCGGCCCTAGCTTGATAAAAGAAGTAGCCTTCTTCATCTTGCAGGAAGGCGTCGCCAGGATAGTTCCAGCCATTTTTCACGTAATTGGCTTGACGCGCATCGCCCAAATATTTACAGCCCGTTGGGCCGATCACGGCGAGCTTGCCGACCTGACCCCGTGGCAGCTCGCTGCCCTCATCGTCGACCACTTTGGCGGTATAGCCGGGCACGACTTTGCCAATGGCGCCCCGCTTGATATCCGGTCCAGCGCTGGAGATGAAAATATGAAACATCTCCGTCGCGCCAATGCCATCGAGCATCTCCAGCCCCGTGGCCTCTTTCCAAAGCTGCCGCGTGGCGTCGGGCAAGCCTTCGCCGGCGCTGACGCTGATTCGCAGACTCGCCACTCCCTTCGGTTTCGCGAACGCGGCCATTTGTCGGTAAAAGGTGGGGGCTGTATAGCAGATCGTCGCTTGGACGCTGTTGATCACATCAAGCATGCCCTCCGGTGTATAGGCCTTGTCGTGAAAGTAAACACTTGCGCCAGCCCACATCGGAAAGAGCAACAACCCGCCCAAGCCGAAGGTAAAGGCCAGTGGGGGGGAGCCGAGCACGATATCGCTGGAATCGGCCTTGAGCACGTGGCGCGGCCAGCATTCGCAAGCCGCCAGCAGATCACGATGCAAGTGCACGGCGGCTTTGGGCAGGCCGGTTGTGCCACTGGTAAAAGCCATCATGGCCACGTCGGTGGCCAGCGTCGGGCAGGCCGCGAACTGGCCGTTTTTGCTCGCGCACAGCTGCCCTAAATCCTGAGCGCCTTCTGAGTTAAAACAAATGACTTGCTTCACGGCAGAGGGCATTTGTTCACTGGCCAGACGTAGCTCCTCGAGCCACGCCCCGTCGCAAAGTGCGAGCGCTGGCTCTGCTTTGCGAACGATTTCAACCAGTTCCTTGGCGCGTAGCAAAGGCATCGTGCCGACCGCGATCAGCCCCGCCTTCACCACGGCCAACCAGCACAACGCCATGCCGACGGTATTGGGGCCCCGCAGCAAGACGCGATTGCCGGGAACCAGATGACAATCCTCAATCAAATAGGCGGCGATCCGATTGACCACGACCTGCGCCTCGCGGTACGTGAACTGCCGCTCCACAGAGCGCAGCATCACATGCTCGGCAAAGCCTTTTTGACTGACAGCATGATCGAGCAACTGCTCAACCGCGTTCAGCTGCGCTGGAAACTGCAGCTCCGGGCGATCAAAGCGGTATTGCGGCCATGCATCTTGGATGGGAAGTTGCTTGCGCACAAAATCATCTGGCTGAGCCGAGTTCATCAGATCACTCCTGCGAGAACAGATTTACCCAAGATCAATTGCTGCACTTCAGTGGCGCCTTCGTAAATGCGCAGAGCGCGGATGTCGCGGTACAAGGCCTCAATGTGCGTGCCCACCTTCACCCCCATGCCGCCATGCATTTGCAGCGCCATGTCGATCACTTTGTTGGCGTTTTCGGTGGCGATCATTTTGGCCATCGCAGCAGCAGCGGTGTAGTCTTCGCGGCTGGCTTGCCCAGAGGGCAATGCCACATCGCGCATCCAAGCGGCGCGGTAGGTCAGCAAGGCACCGGCGTCGATCAACGCGGCCATCTCACCGAGTTTGGCCTGCGTGATTTGCTGATCGGCCAGCGTCTTGCCAAACATCGGGCGCGCCTGCGCGTAAGCTCTAGCTTCATGCAAAGCACGCCGTGCAAAACCCAAAGCGGCAGCAGCCACCGAAGGGCGGAAGATATCCAGCGTGGCCATGGCGAGCTTAAAACCGGCGTTCTCCTCACCGAGCATGTGACTGCTTGGCACTTTGCAAGCTTTGAATTTCAATACGGCGAGGGGGTGGGGTGCCATCACTTGAATCGACTCACTGTCATCCAAGCCAGGCGACTTCGCATCAACGACAAAAGCACTGATGCCGCGCGAGCCAGCTTGCATATCCGTCTTGGCGAACACGCAATAAAAATCTGCGATGCCGCCATTGCTGATCCAGGTCTTTGCACCATTAATCTTAAAGGAAAAGCTGCCATCGCCTGTTGCAGAGTTTGCAGGAGAAGCTATTGTTTTCATCGCAGACACATCGCTGCCTGCATCCGGCTCCGACAGCGCAAAGGCCGCAATTTTTTCGCCCCGCGCTACTTGAGGCAGATAGTCCTTTTGTATTTGCGGCGAGCCCGCCAAGGAAATGGCGCCACTGCCCAAGCCCTGCATCGCAAAGGAAAAGTCTGCCAGCGCTGAATGAAAGGCGAGGTTCTCACGCAAGATCACCAGAGAGCGCGAATCAATGCTCTCAAACGCACCCCCATGGGCTGATGGCACGCAATACCGCAGCCATTGATTCTGGCCGAGCAGCTTCACCCATGCCTTGCAAGCCGCGCGATCGTTGCTCTCGTCCATGCTTTGCTTGGGCAGCCAATCGGCCAGGCAATTGCCGATCTCGACGTGCTGCGCTTCAAAAAAAGGCAGGCTGAGGTGCTTGGTGGGAGCGCGGGGATTCATCTCAATCTCCCGCAAACACAGGCTTTTGCTTGGCCACAAAGGCTTCATAGGCGCGCTTGAAATCGCCCGTTTGCATGCAAATGGCCTGGGCTTGAGCCTCAGCTTCTATCGCTTGATCAATCGTCATGGCCCACTCTTGATGCAGCATGGTTTTAGTCATGCCGTGAGCGAAAGTGGGGCCTTCGGCGAGTTGGGTGGCGAGCTTGTGTGCGGCGACGGGCAGATCGGCACTCTCGTGCAGCGCATTGAAAAAGCCCCATTGCAAGCCCTCCTGTGCGGTCATCACGCGTCCTGTGAAGAGCAACTCCGCCGCGCGACCTTGGCCGATCATGCGCGGCAGCAAAGCGCAGGCGCCCATGTCTGCGCCAGCCAGACCGACGCGGGTGAAGAGAAAGGCCGTCTTGGCACTGGGTGTGCCCAAGCGAAGATCAGCCGCCAGTGCAATCATCGCGCCAGCGCCGGCGCAGATGCCGTCGATCGATGCGATCACCGGTTGCGGGCAGGCTTTGATGGCCTTGACCAGATCGCCGGTCATGCGCGTGAATTCGAGCATCTCCGGCATGCTCATCTTCGTGAGCGGACCGATGATTTCATGCACGTCGCCGCCGCTGCAAAAATTTCCGCCACTGCCGGTGAAAATCACCGCCTTCACATCGGTGGCGTAGACCAAGTTGCGAAACAGGTCGCGCAACTCGCCGTAGGAATCAAAGGTGAGCGGATTCTTTTTGTCAGGGCGGTTTAGTGTGATGGTTGCAAGGCCGGCATCAAACGCATACGAAAAATGCGTTGCGGCATAGGCGGCACTGGCCGCAAACTGGCCGCGCATGGGATTGGAGGGAGAAATATAGTGCTTCATAGTATGTCGAGATTCAAAGGGGCTGATCGGTCATTAAGTTCATGGCGATCGCACTGTCTTTCACACGGCCGAGCAGCTTGTGTAATTGCACCATGTCTTTCTCGCCCAGACCAGCAAAGGCTTGAGTGATCCAGGTTTCATGCTCATGGGCCATAGCTTCGAAGCTCGCTCGCCCTGCCGTGGTGAGGCGAATCAAGTAGGCGCGGCGATCTCCCTCCACACTCAGCCGCTCCACCAATCCCTCTTGCGCCAGTTGGTCCGTGATACCCGTGATATTTCCACCGGTCACCATCAAGCGGCGCGAGAGCTCATTCATCTTCAGACCGTGGGGTGCACGTTCGAGCTGCGCCATCAAATCAAAACGTGGCAGCGTTGTGTCAAACTTCTCACGCAGGGCGGCGCGGATGTTTCGCTCGATCATTTGGGTGCAGGTGAGCAGGCGCAGCCACAATCGCAGTTCGTTGGCGTGATCGGCGTGCAAACGCGTTTCAAGGTCGCTTGCGTCCAGTTCATCGGCTTTTTCGTTCATGCCACTTCCTCGCCACTTGCTTTCATTTTGATAGCATCTTGCGCAAGTCCGGTCTGGGCTGCGATTTGATTTTGCTTGAAAATCTCACGGTACATCTGATCGCGGCCACTGATATAGGGCAGCGGCCATTGCACATCGGTGCTTTGCTGCTGGGCGGCGGCGTGCAGCGTCCAGGCCGGGTCCGCGAGATGCGGGCGTGCGATGGCACAGAGGTCGGCTCGACCTGCGGCGATGATGCTGTTGGCATGATCGGCCTCGGTGATCGCTCCGACGGCAATCGTTGCGATACCCGTCTCGTTGCGAATGCGATCGGCAAACGGTGTTTGGTACATGCGGCCATAGACCGGTTGGGCTACTCGTGTGGTCTGGCCACTGGATACGTCGATCATGTCTGCGCCCGCGGCTTGAAACAGGCGTGCGATCTGCACGGCGTCAACGTCGGTGTTGCCGCCGGGTGCCCAATCATGCGCCGAGATGCGCACGCTGATCGGTTTGCCTTGCGGCCATGCTGCGCGGATGGCAGAAAACACTTCGAGCGGATAACGACAGCGATTGTCCAAGCTGCCGCCGTACTCGTCGCTGCGCAAGTTAGTCAGTGGGCAAATGAAGCTCGATAACAAGTAGCCATGGGCGCAATGCAGTTCGAGCCAGTCTATGCCGGCAGCTTGCGCGCGGCGTGTGCTTTCCACGAATGCAGCCGTGATGCGATCCATATCAGCCCGTGTCATTGCTTTGGGCACTTGGTTTTGCTCGCCGTAGGCTACAGCGCTGGCCGCCAGTAAAGGCCAATTACCGCTGGGCAAGGGCTCGTCGGTGGTTTCCCAACCCAATTGGGTCGAACCTTTGGGACCGCTGTGACCCAGTTGCAAGCCCAGCTTGGCGCTGCTGCTGGCTTTGAAAAACTGGGCGATGCGAGAGAGCGCAGATTGCTGTGCATCGTTTTCCAACACCGTGCAGGCAGGTGTTATACGTCCTTCCATCGTCGGCGAGGTCATCTCGATCATGACCAATGCAGCGCCCCCCAAGGCCCGGGCTCCAAGATGCACGAGATGAAAGTCTTGCAAAACGCCATCTACGGCGCTGTAGGTCGCCATGGGGCTGACGACGATACGGTTTTTCAGCAGCACCTCGCGTATCTTGAACGGCGTCAGCATCGGCAGCACGGGGCGCTTTGCTTGCGGCTGCTTGGCAAACCAGCTCTCATAACCGAGCAACCAATTGGCATCGCGCACCCTCAGGTTGTCGTGGCTAATGCGTTGGCTGCGCGTGAGCAGGCTGTAGTAGAACTGCTCGATCTCCATACCGGCGTAGCGCTCCACATTTTCAAACCACTCGGTCGAGTTGCGGGCTGCGTTTTGGATTTTCAGCACCTCCACGCTGCGGCGCGCTTGATAGGCCTGCAACACAGCGGACAACTGATCCCCATCAAAAGCAGAGCTATCTTCGGTTATAGCGTGGGAGCTGGTAGCCGATTTGGCACTCAAATTGGCATGAAAATGCGCGCTGAATTCATCGGCCAGATCAATCGCATCTTCCAGCGCTAACTTGGTGCCCGAGCCAATGGAGAAATGCGCGGTATGCGCTGCGTCGCCCATTAAAACGATCGGCACGCGCTTGCCGTCAATCGTCTGCTCATGCACCCAGTTGCCACAAACCACGCGAGGAAACTGAATCCAAATGGCGCTGCCGCGCAAGTGGCTGGCATTGCTGAGCAAGGCGTTGCCATCCAGGTATTTCGCAAACAGTTTTTCGCAGAACTCAATCGCCTCAGGCTGCTCCATCGCATCCAGGCCATGCGCCTTCCATACCTCGTGCGGCGTCTCGACGATGAACGTGGAGGTATCGTCATTGAACTTGTAGGCATGGGCGGCAAACCAGCCATGCTCGGTTTTTTCAAAGGCAAAGGTGAAGGCGTCAAACGTCTTTTTGGTGCCCAGCCAAACGAAGCGGCAGCGCCGCGTATCAATGTCCGGCTGAAAGCTTTCCGCATAACGGGTGCGGATACGACTGTTGAGGCCATCGCTAGCAATCACGAGATCTGCGTTGTAGTCTGCAGCGAGCGCCTGATCGTCTTGCACATCGGTGTCAAACACCAGTTCGACGCCGAGCTGCTGGCAACGCTCCTGCAGGATATTGAGAAGGTGCTTGCGCCCAATGCCGCAAAAGCCGTGGCCGGTGGATCGCATGCTGCGACCTTTGAAAAACACCTCAATATCGTCCCAATGGTTGAACGCGTCGCCAATGAGCTGTGCGCTTGTCGGATCAGCGAGATTTAAATTCCCCAAGGTTTGATCCGAGAGCACCACGCCCCAGCCAAAGGTGTCAAACGGCCGATTGCGCTCTGCCACGATCACGCGCATGCTGGGGAAGCGCTTTTTCATCAGGAGGGCGAAATACAGGCCACTGGGGCCGCCGCCGATACAGAGCAAGGTGGGAGCAGTCATTGAATTAATTTAAACCTAAACTATCTATTTGTCAATCATCTTAGGCGTCTCGTGTTGCATCTTGAAACTACTCTCGCCTCGTTCCGGAGCTTGTTCTACCCAACGTAGCTCAACGAATCACTACAATGGGTCAACACAAGACATCAAAAGGCACACAGTGGGTTGGTTTGACAAAATTCTCGGGCAGTCGCCGGATCCAAGTGACATTCCCTCGCCATCGACTGGGTTTTATGATCTGGAAGGTCAACCCGTGCCGTTGAGCTTGAGTCGGCAGGACGTGCGCGCCGCTCGTGAATTAGTGCGCGAGGCCGCTGTGCGGACCACATCAGCGTTTGGGATTCCCAGCAATTGGCTGAGCTACGAGGTCGTCACCATTTCCGATGATGAGAAGGCGTACTTTCAACTTCAAGTCAGTTTGCGCATATGGGATGAACAGCTGTGGGCACAATCCAGCGCTTACGAGCAGCAAGTGATCAAGCGCATCCGTGACGATGATGTGAATGTCGCTCGCGCCGTGCGGGCAGTGCTTTGGCGCATCTTGCCTGATGCTGGCTGTCCACATGATGAGCTAGCGCCAGCACCGGCGTGGCGGCCAGAGGCGGTCAAAGTCCGCAGTGCCGCTTACGAACGCTTGCGCAGTGAGCTCGACGTGTCGGCATTGCTCGGCGCGCTTCCCTCGGTCATTACTGGAGCGGACGCCACAGCCACCTTGCCGATACAGCACGGGACTGATACAGGGTTCAACGATACCCATCCCGTGCCCGCTACTGGTTTTCATCCCACAAACCCTCGAGCCTAGCGTTGGCAATAGTTCATCGCTTAATTCGCAGCCAACCTAAGCGGGCCGCATGTGATGCTTTACAAGTTCAAATCTGAAGCTGACGGCGATGTGATCATGCTGGAAGCAACCGGCAAGCAAGTCTTGCAGGTGATGGGCAAAAGCACCGATGGCAAAGGCATATTGTTGCCTGAGCAGATGGCTTCCGCTCATGCCGCACTGCAGGCGGCCATCGCTGCGGAAGAGGCTGCGGCGAATGAAGCTCGCGCTCAAGCAAAGTCGGAAGATCCCTCAAGTGATCCAAAAACACCGTCGATCACCCTTCGCACGCGCGCTTGGCCGCTCGTCACCTTGATTGAGCGAAGCGCTAAAGCTCAAGTGCCCATCACTTGGGGCGTATAGAGGTTTGGGCGACCCAAGCAGGCGCCTTAATCTACCTTTGCGCCAGAGGCTTTGACCACCCTAGCCCACTTGATGGTCTCCGCATCGATGAACTTGGCAAAGTCTGCTGAGCTGATGCCGCCAGGAAGCGCACCCTGAGCCACCAACTTGTCTTTCACATCAGGGCGCTCGAGTGCCTTGGCGGTCTCTTGTTGCAAGCGCTGCACCTGCGCCGCAGGCATGGAACTGGGTGCCAACAAGCCAAACCAGCTGCTCGCTTCAAAGCCTTTCATGATGGCGCCACCTGCCTGCTCCACGGTGGGCGCCTCAGGCAAAGCACTTGAGCGCTCGCTGCTCGTTACCGCAAGGGCCTTTAGTTTGCCTGCTTTGATATGCGGCAGAGCACTTGGTAAGTTATCAAACATCACATCCATACTGCCACCCATCAGGTCCAGCAATGCCGGGCCCGATCCACGATAAGGAAAGTGCACCATGAAGGTGCCACTCATGCTCTTAAACAACTCCCCAGAAAGATGAATGGAGGTGCCATTGCCGCTGGAGGCCATATTGAGCTTGCCGGGATTGGCTTTGGCATACTTGATGAAATCGGGCACCGAGTTGATGTTCAGAGCGCGTGCTTTTTCTGCATTCATGGCCATCACGTTGGGCACATAGGCCACCACGGTGATCGGCGAGAAGTCTTTCACAGGATCGTAGGGTAGGCTGGGATACAGCGCCTTGTTGATGCCGTGCGTGCCCACTGTACCCATCAAAATCGTGTGGCCATCGTTGCTTTTGGCCACCAGATCCGCGCCCAAATTGCCACCCGCACCGCCCCGATTCTCAACAATGAAGGATTGACCAAAGGCGCGCTGCAACTCCGGCGCAATGGCTCGCGCCAAGATGTCTGTGGTGCCGCCCGCAGCAAAGGGCACGACGATGCGCACAGGTCGATTGGGCCACGTGGTCTGGGCTTGTAGGCTCCAGCTAGCGCAAAGCAACGAGGCCGCTATCAGTAATGAAGCGCGCCGAGCAGGTTTTGCCACCAGAGTCGAGTACTCGGAACCTTTGATCTTTATCATTGCGATGTCTCCTAGTTATGATTTCGGGCCTGGACTTGCGCCAATGCCTGAGCACAAGTATGCCCCAGCGCCACGCCCAGCGCACGCGCTAAATCATTGCAGTGGCTGATCACACCATCTTCTAATGTGCTGCTGGCGACACCAATACGCGCACTGTGATGCGATACGGTGCATGCAGCGAGTCCGTTTTGCTGCATCAGCATCAAGCCTGCAATACCCGCCTGGTCTTTTCCCACACCCGCATCGTTAAATACACTCAGCAACGGTCGCGCAGCCACAGCATATTGCGCTGAGCTCAGGCCGCCGTGGGATCCGCTGACGGCCAAGCAGCCAACATCTTGTGCATGCAGCTCGGTGATGGAGTCGATTAACCGTATAAGTGCTAAGGTCATATGCTATCTTTTCAAGAGCATCATTCTCTTATTTGGTGTGGCCATTAGGACTAGTTTAGATTTATTTTCTCACCCCTGCAGCGCCTCAATGCCCTTTGCAAGCACAGGTAAACCCGAATAATCCCCGCTGCTCTGCATCGCTACACTCGGCTTAAGCTGGCAAGATAATTGCATGCTAAGTATTTTCTATCTTCAACTTATCTCCTCGGAGCAATTCATGAAATTTTTTGGTACTAAATTGGCTTTGGCCACTCTGGCAGCCTCCGCTACCTGGTTAGCCACGCCCGCTTTCGCAGGCAAAACGGTTGATGCGATCAAAGCGCGCGGTCAAGTCGTTTGCGGCGTGAACACTGGCTTGGCGGGTTTTTCCGCCGCCGACTCCAGCGGCAATTGGTCTGGTTTGGATGTGGATATCTGCAAGGCCATCGCAGCCGCTACTTTGGGCGACGCCACCAAAGTCAAGTATGTTCCCTTGAATGCACAGCAGCGCTTTGCAGCATTGCAAGCCGGTGAAATTGATGTGCTGTCTCGCAACACCACCTTCACCCTCACCCGCGATGGCTCTTTGGGTCTGCAGGTCACCACACCAACGTACTACGACGGCCAAGGATTCATGGTCACGACCAAGAGCAAGATCAGGAGCGCCAAGCAGCTCAAAGGTCAAACCGTCTGCGTTCAATCGGGCACCACCACCGAGAAAAACCTCACTGATTATTCCCGCGCCAACAACCTGAACATCAAGCCGGTCGTGTTTGAGAAAGTGGAAGCCGCTACGGGCGCTTATTTCTCTGGCCGTTGCGTGGCCTACACCACAGACACTTCTGGCCTGGCCTCGGTGCGCAACAAAGAAGCCAAGGTGCCTGCTGAGCACGTGATCCTGCCTGACACCATCTCCAAAGAACCCCTGGGCCCGATGGTGCGCCGTGGTGACGACGAGTGGTTGGCCATCGTCAAGTGGGTGGTTTATGGTTTGCTCGAAGCTGAAGAGTATGGCGTCACTCAAGCTAACGTTGACCAAATGAAGACCAGCACAGATCCCGTCGTGCAACGTCTGCTTGGCACGACCGAAGACACAGGCAAGCTCTTGGGCCTCGACAAAGAATGGATGGCACGCGCCATCAAAGTCACCGGCAACTATGGCGAAATCTTTGAGCGCAATGTCGGTCCAAAGACGCCTATCGGTTTGCCACGCGGCCTGAACAACCTGTGGAACAAAGGCGGCATCATGTACGCCTATCCCGTTCGTTAATCTGCGCCCAAGCTAAAGCCTGAGGGTATGAGCCAGTGGATGGGCCCTCCCATCCACTGGCTTATTTTTTGCTTGCAAGCCATGACCGTGTGCTCTTTTTCTTTTTAACTTGGCACCAAGCCTGATCCGGTTTGGTGGTGCGCTGATGACGACCCCTAACTCACCCCCCAAGAAACCCTTCTCTTTTCGCAGCCAAGCTTTCCGTGGGTTGATCTACCAAATCATCATGGTCAGCGTTGTGGTGGCCGTGTTGTGGTGGCTTGCCGCCAACACGGTTTACAACATGAAGGTGCGCGGCATTCAAAGCGGCTTTGACTTTCTGTTTCAGCCTGCTGGCTTTGATATTGGCGAGAGTATGTTCGCCTACGAATCCATTAATCCCTATTGGCATGCTTTCTTAATAGGCCTGACCAACACGCTGCGCGTGGCGATTGTGGGCATTATTCTCACCACGATTTTGGGCACCTTGATTGGCGTGGGGCGTTTCTCGCGCAATGCTTTGGTGCGCGGCGTTTGTTATGTGTATGTGGAAGTATTTCGCAATATCCCCATTTTGCTGCAACTGCTGATGTGGTACCTGATCATGACCGAAGTGCTGCCCGATACGGCTCATCCTTTGCAGTTGGGCTCGGTATTTTTGAGCAAAGGCGGTTTGAATTTCCCCAAACCCATCTGGGCTGACGGTTATGGCTGGATGATGCTGGGCTTGGTGGCCGGCTGCGCGTTGGCTTGGCTTTACCGCCGCTGGGCAGTGGCCAAGTTCGAAGCTACCGGGCATGTTCGAAGTATGTTCTGGGCACCGGTTGGTATCGTGCTGGCGATGGGTTTTTTGGGCTGGCTGCTCGGTGGTGCACCCACTGAGTTGAATTACCCCAAACAAGGCGAGTTTGCGATTGAAAACGGCGGTAATTTCACACCAGAATTCGTGGCCGTTTTGCTGGGCTTAACGGTTTATACGGCGGCATTTGTGGCGGAAGTGGTGCGCTCAGGGATTCAATCTGTCGCTGCCGGCCAAAGCGAAGCGGCTTCCGCATTGGGTTTATCCAAGGGAATGGAGATGCGCTTGGTGATGCTGCCGCAGGCGCTACGGGTGATTATTCCGCCCATGACCAACCAATTCTTAAACCTCACCAAAAATTCCTCTCTGGCGGTGGCCATTGGCTACCCCGATGTGGTTTCGATTGCCAACACCTCGCTCAACCAAACCGGGCGCGCGGTCGAGTGCATCGCCATCATCATGCTGGTGTACCTCAGCACCTCCTTGAGTACCTCGGCCTTCATGGGCTGGTACAACAAACGCTCGGCCATCAAAGAAAGATAAGGGAGCAAGCATGACAACATCTACTGTTTTTGCACCCATTGCGGCCCGGCCAGCGCCGGTGCGCACCGATGGCTTTGTGGCTTGGAGCCGCGCCAATTTGTTTGCCGATTGGAAAACCTCACTGGCCACTGTCATCATCGGCTCATTTTTGATTTGGTTTGGCATTCAAGCGCTGAGCTGGGGCGTTTTGCGCGCCGTTTGGCAGCCGACGGCTGATTTGTGCCGGGTTGATGGCGTAGGCGCTTGCTGGGGCGTGGTGACCGAAAAATATCGGATCATCATTTTTGGGCGCTACCCCTTTGAAGAGCAATGGCGGCCCTTGGTCGCCACACTGCTCATGCTCGGCTTGCTGGTGGTCAGTTGCATCCGGTATTTCTGGAAGCCTTGGCTAGCAGTGCTGTGGGTGATCGTGCTGGGTTTGTTTTTCACGATCATGTATGGCGACACCCTGGGCTTGTCGAAAGTCGAAACCGATCGTTGGGGCGGCCTGCCACTGACGATTTTGCTGGCCACGCTCTCCATTGCCATGGCTTTCCCGATTGCCTTGCTGGTCGCTTTGGGTCGGCGCTCCGATTTACCCGCCATCAAAACCTTTTGCGCCGTGTATGTGGAACTGATTCGGGGCGTGCCGCTGATCTCGGTGCTATTTATGGCCAGCTTTATGTTTCCTCTTTTCATGCCGGAGGGCGTGAAGATTGATGTGCTGATTCGGGTACTGGCGGGTATCACGCTCTTTGCTGCGGCCTATATGGCCGAGGTCATTCGCGGTGGTTTGCAAGCCATTCCCAAAGGCCAGCTTGAAGCAGCCGCCACCCTTGGGCTGAGCTACTGGCAAACACAACGAAAAATCGTTTTGCCGCAAGCGCTTGCCATGGTAGTGCCTGGCATCATGAACAATTTCATCTCCATCTTCAAAGACACCTCCCTGGTCACCATCGTGAGTCTGTATGAGCTCACCGGTGCGATGAGTCTGGCACTCAATTCCGATGCCGATTGGCGGCCCTTCAAGGTAGAAGCCTATTTGTTCATCGCAGCGATTTACTTCTTCTTCTGCTTTGCCATGTCCCGCTACAGCCTGTGGGTGGAAAAGCAAGTCAACAAGGGCCGTGCCCGCTAAAGCGCCACCCACGTCCCCCCGTTATTCTTTAGGATTATTTTCATGAGCGACAACATCATCAGTTTCGACAAAGTCAACAAATGGTATGGCAACAATTTTCATGTGTTGCGCGATATCGATTTGCAAGTGCGCAAAGGCGAGCGCATTGTGGTTTGCGGCCCTTCAGGCTCGGGCAAGTCCACCCTGATCCGGTGCATTAACCGCTTGGAAGAGCACCAGCAAGGCACCCTCATTGTGGATGGCATTGAGCTGACAGATGATGTCAAGGCAATCGACCAAGTGCGCAAAAACGTGGGCATGGTGTTCCAGCAATTCAACCTGTTTCCGCACCTCACAGTGCTGGAAAACCTCACGCTCTCGCCCATGTGGGTAGGCAAGATGCCTAAGAAAGATGCTGATGAGCGCGCCATGGCTCAATTGCAGCGCGTGCGTATTGCCGAGCAGGCTGACAAATATCCGCTGCAACTCTCCGGCGGCCAGCAACAACGCGTGGCGATTGCCCGCGCCCTGTGCCTCACGCCCAAAATCATGCTGTTTGACGAGCCCACTTCTGCGCTGGATCCTGAGATGGTTAAAGAAGTGCTGGATGTGATGATTGAGCTGGCCAACCAAGGCATCACCATGATCTGCGTGACCCATGAAATGGGCTTTGCCAAAGCGGTTGCTGATCGCGTGATCTTCATGGACCAAGGCCAGATCGTGGAGCAAAACACGCCCGATGAGTTTTTCAATAATCCGCAAAACGAACGCAGCAAAGATTTTCTGTCCAAGATTTTGGGGCATTGAGCGCAGTTGGATTTGTTTTTTTGACGGTTTTTGCCATCTTCCCGGCATAAATACTGCATAGTACGCTATATAATTTATAGCATTCCTATGTGCGAACTGCTTGCAATGAACACCCGCCATCCGGCGGCCATCACCTTCTCGTTTCGCGGATTTGCCAAGCGAGGCGGAGAAACAGGCCATCATGCGGATGGCTGGGGCATCGCATTCTATGAAGACACCGGCTGCCGCGTGTTTCTCGATAGCCTGCCAGCCTGCACATCGCCCTTAGCACAGTGGGTCCAAAACTACCCGATCAAATCCCGCATCGTGATGGCTCATATACGCAAAGCCACGCAAGGCGCAGCGGGTTTGGCCAATTGCCATCCGTTTCAGCGCGAATGGCAGCGCAAAGCATGGACGTTCAGCCACAACGGTAATCTGGTCGGCTTTGATCCGGCGCTGGACGGCACCTACCGCCCCGTTGGCGAGACCGATAGCGAATTGGCCTTCTGCGCGATCTTGCAAGGCCTGCGCGAGCGGTTCCCCTCTGACGACATGCCAGACGCGATCACGCTGGCGCAAGCCATCCACGATATCGCTACAGAGATTGCCCACTTCGGCAACTTTAATTTCCTGCTCACCCAAGGCGATTTGCTGTTTGCCTATTGCACGAGCAAATTGCACTATTTGCAGCGCAAAGCGCCGTTTAGCCAAGCGCAATTGGTTGATGACGACCTGAGCATCGATCTTCGCGAGCTCAACGACGCGAGCGACCGTATGGCCATTGTGGCCACTGCCCCGCTCACGCGCAATGAGCTTTGGGAGCAGTTTTCAGCGGGTACGCTCAAGCTCTTCGAACATGGCGAGCTGCGCTGGGAATCAGCCGTCATCCCTGTGCCTTACTTTGCACCCGCGCTCGATCCCTCGCAATAATTCACTCGATCGTTCGGATCGCGGGGAGTTTTGGGACAATACAGCCCATGACATCTGCCCCAGCCCCCACCTCCCTCACCCTCCTGCGCCCTGACGATTGGCACCTGCATCTGCGCGATGGCGATGCGCTAGCCGCCGTGGTGCCCCACACGGCCTCGCAATTTGCACGCGCCATTGTGATGCCCAACCTGCGCCCGCCCGTCACCACCGCCGCGCTGGCCATGGCTTACAAGCAGCGCATCTTGGCCGCCGTGCCGCACGGCATGCAGTTTGAGCCCTTGATGACGCTCTACCTGACCGACAACACCCCGCCTGATGAGATCAAGCGCGCCAAAGATGCGGGCGTGGTCGCGCTCAAGCTGTATCCGGCCGGCGCCACCACCAACAGCGACGCAGGCGTGACCGATCTGCGCAAGACCTACAAAACCCTGGAAGCCATGCAACGCGAAGGCTTGCTGCTTTTGATCCATGGCGAAGTCACCGATAGCGACATCGATCTGTTTGACCGCGAAGCGGTCTTCATCGATACCAAACTCATTCCCCTGCGCAAGGATTTCCCTGAGCTCAAAATCGTCTTTGAGCACATCACCACGCAAGAAGCGGCGATCTATGTAGCGCAAGCAGGTGCTCACACTGCTGCCACCATCACGGCGCATCATCTGCTCTACAACCGCAACGCGATCTTCACCGGCGGCATTCGTCCACATTACTACTGTCTGCCCGTTTTGAAACGCGAAACCCATCGCCAAGCCTTGGTGCAAGCGGCCACTGGCAGCGGCGCTTATGCGCAGACTCACCACAAATTCTTCCTGGGCACCGACAGCGCCCCCCATCCAGCACACCTCAAAGAGCATGCCAGCGGCTGCGCAGGCTGTTACACAGCACTGTCTGCGCTGGAGCTTTACGCCGAGGCTTTTGACGCGGTCGGCGCACTCGGTAAGCTGGAGGCTTTCGCGTCCTTCCACGGCCCGGACTTTTATGGCCTACCGCGCAACACCGGGAACGTCACCCTGCATAAACAGGCTTGGACGCTGCCCGAAACCCTACCCTTTGGAAACGCGGAAGTAAAGCCCTTGCGTGGCGGGGAAACCTTGGCTTGGCAGATGATTTACGCGTAGCCTGCCCAATACCCTTATTGGTGCGGTCTGCGCCCCGCAACCCCAACCAATATCCCCTTCATCGGCAAAACCCGGTTAAGCAAACTCTGGGTCAATACCGGCCACGGCACCCTGGGCTGGACGCATGGCGCAGGCTCTGGGAAAGCGATTGCCGAGCTCATTTCTGGGCGCAAGCCGGAGATGGCATTTGATTACTTAGGTGCTTAGCTTTTCGGCCCTTTGCTTTCCAAGACTGTCATTGATTTGTCACACATGATCGCTAACCTCAACATATTTCCATCTTGAAGGCGTTCGTTATGATTCGATTTAAATCTGTTAAAAAGCTGGCTTTTGTCGCTGTCGTCTTGACTGTTCTGGCAGGCTGCGCCACAAGCCCTCCAGCCCCCCTGTCCGTCGATAAGACAGTCGCAGCAAACCCTGATCTGAGCACTTTGAACCAATTGCTCAAGACGGCTGGACTGACTGAAACTCTAAGTGGCATGGGCCCCTTCACCCTGTTTGCCCCAACCAACGATGCTTTCAAAGCTGTGCCTGCAAAAACCATGGATGAATTGTCAAAAGACCCAGCAAGACTCAAGGCCGTTCTGCTGCATCATGTTGTCCCAGTAAAAGCCATGGCAGCTGATGTGAAAATGGGTAATGTTAAAACTGCCGGCGGTACAGATTTGCCACTTTCAAAAGCTGGTGGCTTCGTCACGGTAGACGATGCCATGGTTCAAAAGGCAGATGTTGTCGCTACCAACGGCGTCGTTCATATCGTCGACCGGGTGGTGATGCCCCCCGTCAGGCGCTAACTGATCGTCGTTGCTGCGGACGCATTGACTCTACCCCAGCTCTGATCTCGCAAACTAGGCGCAACAGACTCTGGGTCAACAGCAGCCAAGGCAAAGCGATTGACGAGTCCATCTTTAGCCGTGAGCTGAAAATGGCTTTTGACTGTTTGAATTGCTGATTAAATCAGCAACTTGCCCACACACTCAGCCACATCTTGTGCTTTGTGAGAATATAAGAGCGAAGGACAAACACCTGTGCTCATACAACTCACCTACGCCAGCCGCACCTCTGCCCTCTTCAAAACCGAAGATTTGGCAGATATCCTCAAAGCTTCACAGCGCAATAACCAACGTGTCGGGGTGACCGGCGCACTTTGCCTCGCCAACGGCATCTTTTTGCAACAACTCGAAGGCGACCGCGCTGAGGTCAACCGCTTGTATCACCGCATCCTCACCGATCCGCGCCACCGCGAGCCGGCCGTGCTCGATTTCGCTGAGATCACCAGCCGGCGCTTCACCACTTGGTCCATGGGCTCGCTAGCGCCCCTGGAAGCCAACCGCCACATCTTCCTCAAATACTCCCGCTCCGCCAGCTTTGACCCCTATGGCATGAGCGGCCCCACGCTACAGGCCTTTTTCAGCGAACTGCTGGCCAACGGCGAATGGATCGTTTGAAGCGGTTTGCGGGCCTGCGCAGCGGCGAGAGCGAGGGCCCGTGTTCACCAAAAAAACAGCTCACAGGGCATGTTTTTTAAGGCAAAATCGGCCTCTAGCCCACATAGAACCTGCGCAAAGCGCTATGTATTTCATAGTAGCTGCAGAGCAACCCGAGAGCCGCCATGCCCCTAAGCTGGAGTGAAATCCGAGACCGCGCCGTCGCATTCAGCCGCGAATACCGCGACGCGCAAAGTGAAAAATCGCTTTCGCAGCAGTTTTGGCGTGATTTTTTTCACGTTTTTGGCGTCGATGCCAAGCGCGTGACCAGCTACGAACAGCAGGTGAAAATCACACGCGCCGATGAAAAGGTCAGCAACGGGTGGATTGATGTCTTTTGGCGCGGCAAGCTGCTCATTGAAATGAAAAGTGCGGGACAAAACCTAGACCGCGCCTTTGCCCAAGCCTTGGAGTATTTCGACAATCTGAAAGAGCGCGATCTGCCGCGCTTTATTGTCGTTTGTGACTTTCAGAATTTTCGGCTGTTCGATCTCGAAACAAAGCAAGACCTGCGTTTCAAACTGGCTGATTTGTCCAAACACATCAGATATTTTGCTTTCATCCCCGGCTACCAGGTGCAAACCATTGCGCCGCAAGATCCGGTCAACGTCAAAGCCGTGCGCCGACTGCGCGATTTGCACGATGCGCTGCGCAAGAATGGATACGGATACGATGGCACGCCTGAGCATACCGGCCACGATCTGCGCGTTTTCCTCGTGCGCATTTTGTTTTGCTTGTTTGCAGATGACACGGGCATCTTCCAGCCCGCAGGCCGTTTCAAAGAGCTGCTCGATCAATTGACTGACCCGGCCGATGTGGGCCGCCAGCTCACCGAATTGTTTGAAATCCTCAATACGCCAGAAGATAAGCGCCAAAAGGCCCATGCCGAGAACTACGCAGGCTTTCGCTATATCAATGGCAAGCTCTTTGCAGAGCGCATCAGCACGCCCGCGCTCGATCACGCTGCGCGCGAGGCCCTGCTAGAAGCCGCCGCGCTCGATTGGAGCGCGATCAGCCCCGCCATTTTCGGCGCGATGTTCCAAGACGTGATGAACGAGAAAGAGCGCCGCGATATTGGAGCGCACTACACCTCTGAGGAAAACATCCTCAAGCTCATCAAGCCCCTG
>JANPAK010000352.1:0-5093 GCA_031429925.1 Variovorax sp. | reverse complement strand
GTCAGATGACCCACTCTCGCGCCACGTGGAAAGTCTGGCTTTTGAGGCGCAACGCCTCGGGATGCAAGGGCGCGTGGTGGGCTCGCACCTCACCTCCATGCACAGCATGGACAACTACTACGTGAGCAAGCTGCTGCCCCTCATGCGTGAGGCGCAGCTCGGTGTGATTGCCAATCCTTTGATCAACATCACGTTGCAAGGCCGACACGATACATATCCCAAGCGGCGCGGCATGACGCGCGTGCCCGAGCAATTGGCGCACGGCCTCACGGTGGCTTTTGGGCACGATTGTGTGATGGACCCTTGGTACAGCCTAGGCAGCGGCGATATGCTGGAAGTAGCTAGCATGGGCCTGCATGTGGCGCAGATGACGTCACAGGCCGCGATGCGCCAGTGCTTTGATGCGGTGACGGTTAATCCTGCCAAGCTGATGGATTTGAATGCATATGGCATTGAAAAAGGTTGCCATGCGGATTTCGTTCTGCTGCAAGCGCGTGACCCTGTTGAAGCGCTTCGGCTGCGAGCCACACGGCTTAAGGTCTTCAAGCGCGGCAAAGTCATCGCCGAGACAGCGCCCAGCGTCTCTAGGTTGAGCCTTCCAGAAAGACCTGATACAACCTCGTGGCAATACTAAGGATCTTCCATCATGCGTTACCTCATTCTTTTTCTTCTGGCTATTGCCATCATTGCGTTCTTGCTGTTGATCGCTGGTCAACTCGGCCTTCTGCGGGGCAAAGCGCCGCAAGACCTGGGACTGAAAGAGGGCAAGCTCAAGCGCCCATCGCGCACTGAGAATTCAGTCACCAGCCAAGCAGACCTCTGGCCAGACCACCCGATGAAAGTTTATGCTGGCATTGCCCCCTTGAAAGCCAGCGGCGACGGCAGTGCGGAGATGGCCAGTATCGCGGACGCCCTCAAAGCCATGCCACGCACGGTCATTGTCACGCAAGAGCCAGGCTATATCTATGCCCAGTCAACCACCGCGCTGCTCAAGTTCACCGATGACATTGAGTTTGTACTGGATGCCGGCAAAGGCATCATCGACGTACGCAGCTCAAGCCGCTTGGGCCGCAAAGACTTTGGCGTGAACCGCGCTCGCGTTGAAGCCATACGGCACGCGATTGGCCAAGCCGCTCCGTAAGCAGCCTTGTGTGACAAGGCTTCATGTCCATTAAAATCAGGGCATGCAACCCTCTGATCTTCAAGCCTTGAACCAACAGGTTCTGCTCGCTTCCTTCGTCATATCTTTCTTGTTTGGTGCGATAGCCCAGCGCACGCATTTCTGCACCATGGGTGCGGTGAGCGACATCGTCAATATCGGCGATTGGCAGCGGATGCGCCAATGGGCGATGGCCGCTGGTGTTGCCATGCTCGGTTTTGGCGCTTTGGTGTATCTGGGAAAAATCGATCCCAGCAAGACCCTCTACGCCAGCAGCCGAGTCCTGTGGCTATCGGCCTTGATCGGCGGCTTATTTTTCGGCTTTGGGATGGTCCTGGCCTCCGGTTGCGGTAGCAAGACTCTGGTACGCATCGGCGGCGGTAGCCTGAAGTCTGTAATCGTGTTTCTTGTGATGGGTGTAGCTGCATTTGCCACCTTGAAAGGCATGCCTGCCATCGTACGTGTGGCAACCGTGGATAACGTCGCTATCAATTCCGCAGCGCTAAGCGCAATTCCCAACTGGGCTGCAGCCCTATTTGATGTGAAATTAAAGCTTGCCCAGCTATTGGGGGCGGTGATCCTCGGTGGCGGCTTGGTGGTCTGGGCGCTCAAGGCCAAAGAATTTCGCAGCACTGATAACTTGCTGGCGGGTTTGGGTATTGGCTTGGTCATCACTGCCATGTGGTGGGCCAGTGGATCGCTCGGCTTTGTGGCCGAGCATCCTGAGACCTTGCAGGAAGCCTTTGTGGCGACCAACTCGGGGCGTGCCGAGGCTTTGAGTTTCGTCGCACCGGTCGCCTATACCGTCGATTGGTTCATGTTTTTCAGTGACAAGTCTAAAGTTTTGACGCTCGGGATCGTTTCGGTGTTTGGCGTCATTGCTGGCTCAGCCGGGGTAGCGCTGATCACCAAAAGCTTCCGTTGGGAAGGCTTTGGCAGCACAGAGGATGTAGCCAATCACCTCGTTGGCGGAGCGCTCATGGGTGTAGGCGGTGTGACTGCAATGGGCTGTACCGTCGGGCAGGGTTTGAGCGGGATCTCCACGCTATCGACAATGAGTCTACTGGCCGTTGCGTCCATCATCGGTGGAGCTTTGTTGGCGTTCAAATACCAAATGTGGCGCCTGGAGAAAATGGGCTGATGTCGGCTGATCTTCAACGGCGCTTTGGAGGTCTGGAGCGCCTGTATGGCGTCAGTGGCGCTGCTGCGATTCGCCAAGCGCATGTTGCGGTGATCGGCATCGGTGGGGTGGGCTCATGGGCTGCAGAAGCTTTGGCGCGCAGCGGCATCGGGCAAATCACGCTGATTGATTTTGACCAGGTGGCCGAATCCAACATCAATCGCCAGATCCATGCCGATTCCGCCAGCATTGGCAAAGCCAAGGTCGATGCGATGCGCGATCGCATCTTACTCGTCCACCCAGACTGCCGCGTTAACTGTATTGAAGAGTTCGCTACACCCGAGAATTGGGCATCGATGGCGGCAGCAGGCTTTGATGCCGTGATCGATTGCTGTGATCAGCAAAGCGCCAAAACTGCGCTGGCCGTTTGGGCCATCGATCAGCACCAACGATTCAAAAAAGAAGCGCCGCTTTACATTACCTCTGGCGCAGCCGGAGGTAAACGCCGCGCAGAGAAGGTGGAGATTGCTGACCTCAGCGAAACCACGCACGACCCGCTCTTGGCCGATCTGCGCTACCGCCTGCGCCGCCAACACAATGCACCACGCGACAAACGCATGGGCATCACATGCGTTTTCAGCAAAGAGCCGGTCGCGCCACCCGATCCATCCTGCGCCATAGAGAGCGACGGCAGCCTGAACTGCCACGGCTTCGGCTCGGTCGTGAGTGTCACCGCTACTTTTGGCATGTGTGCGGCGGGTTGGGTTTTGGATTCGCTCGCTCGCTAAGCGTTTGGCTGGCCGAGATTGCTGCTCAACTGCAACACTTACGCGCTTGTGCAAGCGCCGCGCGCGCAAAATTGCCCGAAAACCGCTCCTGGCTAGTACAAACCCCTGCACGATCTTGCGTTGATGTGACTTATTATTACAACTGTTAAAAGTGCACGATCGTTCTTTTTTAGGAGACAACATGACAAAATGGAAACTGGCCATTGGTATTGCCACTGCCGCGAGTTTGTTAGCGGGCTGTGGCGGTGGAGGCAGCGCAGGAGAAGGCTCAGCTTTTGACCTGTCTGGCGCGCGAGGCTCATTGCTCTCCGCTCCGATCGAATTAGCGGTGCTCTCGCCAGCTGCGTTCCAAGCAGTTGCCCCCGCATCCTTGTTTCAAATTGCGGGCATACCCAAGTGCACCATCAGCTTCAAGTATTTCCAATACGGCACAGTCGGTGCTGTAGGCGAGCAAACGATGGCCTCCGCCGGCATCATGGTTCCTAGCGGCACAGATGCGGCTTGCCAAGGCCCACGCCCCGTTTTGCTCTATGCGCACGGCGCAACTGCTGACAAGAACAAAAACATGGCGAGCCCAGCGGATAGCGAGGCTGCTCTGATTGCCGCCATGTTTGCGGCCCAAGGCTACATTGTGGTATCGCCCAACTACGCTGGCTATGAAGCCTCGACGCTGAGCTATCACCCCTTCTTTATTGCAGATCAGCAGTCTAAAGACATGATCGATGCGCTCACGGCGGCTCGTAAGTCATTTGTAGCCATAGGTGCTAACGCCAACAGTAAGCTGTTTGTCTCTGGGTATTCTCAAGGTGGTCACGTCGCTCTGGCCACAGTCAAAGCAATGCAAGCGGCTGGCATGCCAGTCACAGCTTCTGCTCCGATGTCCGGTCCATTTAATTTGGGCATCACTGCGGATGCGATCTTGGCGGGTAACGTGAATGCCGGCGCGTCTATTTTCGTCCCGCTAATCGCAATAGCCGCTCAAAAGGCTTATGGCGACATTTACACCACGCCGTCACAAATGATTGCGCCTCAGTTTGCTACTGGGTTTGAAACGGTGCTCCCCAACGTGACATCAAGCGCTGTGTTGACTGCCGCTGGCAGACTCCCGCAAAACGACTGCCTGTTTGAAGGCGCATCGGGCTATGGCAGCTGCGCAAGCGGCTTTCTGATCAATACCACTTACAGAAACGCTGTTTTGGCGGATGCGGCGGCCAACCCAGGCAACCCGACCAGTGGAGCGACACCGGCAGCTGCACACCCACTGCGTCGTGCTGCATACCGCAACTCGTTACTGAACTTCACGCTCACAACACCTTCCTTTTTCTGCGGTGGTGTCAACGATCCGACAGTGTTTTACTCAATGAATACGCCTGTAGCGAAAAACTTTTTTGCAGCGCAAGGTGTCCTGCCTCCTCAAGCCTTGGTGGAACTCAATTTGGAATCCCCAATCACCGGCCCCACAGATCCATTTTTACAAGCCAAAGGCGGTTTCGCCCAAGCGCTAGCGGGCGCAGGTGGATTGCCCGCAGCGCTGTCGAGCTATCACGGCCCATTGGTGTCCCCATTCTGCAATGCTGCAGCTCGCGGCTTCTTCGCAAACTTTTAATGGCACTAACGTTCGCTTAAGACAAACATCGAGGAATCGAATATGAATGCAAAACTAACTTTAGTCGCTGTCGCCTGCTCATTGGCAGGCTCTGCTTTCGCGCAGCAAAGCCCCGTCACCGTGTACGGGATCGCCGATGCTGGCGTCACATCTGTCACCGGGTACAAACAAGGTACCGTCACCCGCGTTAGCAGCGGCATCATGGAAGGCTCACGATGGGGTCTGCGCCTGGCTGAAGACTTGGGCGGCGGCTGGCGCGTCATGGGAACCATGGAAAGCCGCATCGAAATGGACAGCGGCCGCCTTGGTAACACCCCCCCCTCCGGCACCCAACTCCCTGATCGTTTGACTGCTGGTCTGCTTCCGGCGGTCGCAGCTGGGGTCACGGGAGCGATTGGCCCCACATTGGGCGTCAACGTC
>JANPAK010000351.1:0-10981 GCA_031429925.1 Variovorax sp. | reverse complement strand
CAGCAGCGCTGTCGGTGAGCACGTTGAGCAGGCGATTGCAGGCTTGCTCGGCGGTCTCTTTGCTCAAGAGTGTGGTGATGCTCAATGCAGCCAGGACATTGCCCCGTGCATCGCGCACAGGCACGGCAATGCCTCGGTAATACAGCTCTATTTGTTGTTCCGACACAGCCCAACCCTGCAGGCGGACATCGAGCATGCGCTGGCGCATCATGGCTTTATCCGTCACGCTGTGCGCGGTGAGGGTTCTGAGCTCGGTACGCTCAAGCCATTGCTCTAAGCTTTGCTCCGAACGCATCGCGAGCAGAACCATGCCTGCGGCTGTCACATGAGCCGGCACGAGAGTGCCCAGCATGTAGCCGATCTGCTGCAGGCGGCCCGCATCGTTGCTGGTGCCTTGGCGAGCGATATACACGATGTGATCGCCTTCCAACACCGAAAGATAAACTGCTTCGCCAGTGCCCTGCGCGACCCGTTGCAAAAAGGGCTGTGCGATTCTCGCCAAACGGGACGACGACAAATAGGCCTGAGACAGACGCAGGACGCGCGGCGTAAGCCAATACAGTTTGCCGTCGGTTGCCATGTAGCCAAGGTGGACGAGTGTGAGCAAATAGCGCCGCGCTGCTGTGCGCGCTAAACCAGCAAGCTGCGCCACTTGGGTCACGCTCAGACGCGAGTGCTCCTCGCCGAAGCACTCCAGCAAGCTCAGACCCTTTTCGAGGCCGGCAATCCAATCGCGTCGATGCAAAGCAGGTGTCGCGCCAAGGGGCGCAGCCGTGCCCGTGTTGGGGTCTGAGAAGACTGTCATACAAATCCTTATGCATGCACGGCAGTCATGCACTTTTGCGATGACTGTTATCTGAGTTTCCGAATGCGACTTAACCCTCAATCAGAACGATGATCGCACGCGATTTTGCGATTATCGCTTAAGAGCGGCGGCGCTTGGGACTCTCGCGGTGCAAAATCCGGGTTCAGCATCATTCATTCCAGTCATTCGACTGGGCTTTACTTGGAGACTATTCATGCAACGTCGTACATCCCTTCAATTTGCTCTTAAAACAATAGCGCTTAGCGCAGTATTGGTGGCGGCGAGCAGCTCTTTTGCTCAAAAATCGATCAAGCTGGCGGCGATTGTTGAGCTATCGGGTGCGGGTGCGACTTCGGGCACAAATTTCAAAAATGGTGTGGAGCTGGCGGACAAGGAAATCAATGCGTCCGGCGGCATTATGGGCAGAAAGTTGGAGTTGTCGATCAACGACACCACGACCAATCCCGGCGTGGCTTTGGCGCTGACCAAGAAAGCCATTGACAACGAAACTTTCGCCATCTTTGGCCCTGTGTTCACGGGCTCCATTCTCGTGAGCATGAAAGAGAGCCAGAAAGCCGAAATTCCAAACTGGACCGGCGGCGAAGGTGCAGCGATCACGATGCAGGGCAACCCTTATGTGTTCCGCACGAGCTTTACGCAAGCAACCGCGATGCCGAAAATTGGCCGCTATATCAGTGATCAAGCGAAGGTGAAAAACCTCTCGATCATTTATGTCAACAACGACTTTGGCAAGGGCGGCTTGGACATGATCAAGAAGACCTTGGCCAACTCTGGTACCAAGATCGTCGATGAAATCTCCACCGATCAAGGTCAAATCGACTTTTCTGCTGCCGTGCTGAAAGCCAAGGCGAGCAACTCTGACGCGCTGTTTGCGTATGTGAACGAAGACGAATCCGCTCGCTTGTTGCGCGAGCTGCGCAAACAAGGCTTCAACAAGCCCATCATTGGCGAGACGACTCTGACAGGGCAAAAAGTGATCGAACTCGCTGGTGAAGCGGCCAATGGTGCGGTGGCGCACGTCGGCCTGACCATCGATGCTCCGAGCCCTGAGATGTTGAAGTTCAAGGCGCGCTTCTATCAAGATTACAAGTACTTCCCCGATCACAATGGTCCTAAAGGCTACATTGGCGTGTACACCATGAAAGCCGCGATTGAAAAGGCTGGCAAGGTGGATCGCAAAGCCGTGGCTGCGGCCATGAAAGGCTTGGTGCTGGATGTGAAGAAGCAGCCTGGTGTGTTGCTCAGCGGCAGCTTCGACGACAAGGGTGATGTTGATCGCGAGAGCTATTTGGTGCAAGTCAAGAATGGCCGGCAAGAGGTGATTGCCGTATTGCCCCCACTGTCCGCTAAGAAGTAGTTTTTTCTACACCCCAATCTCCATCGCCTTTGAACCCTGAAAGCGCGAAAGTGACGCGGAAGATGCAGGAAGCAGCCGATAAGCCCGGGTTCTTCTGTGATTTCCGCGATGTCTTCGCGCCTTTTGCTTTCGGAAAAATATTCTTCCTATGACTGATTTTTTCCAACTGGTGTTCAGCGGCTTGTCGACCGGCAGCATTTATGCCTTGGCGGCTCTGGGCTTCACATTGCTTTGGCAAGCTGCAGGAACGATCAACTTTGCGCAAGGCGAATTCGTCATGCTGCCCGCATTTGGCATGATCGGTTTCATGATGATGGGTGCGCCACTTCCTGTGGCATTTTTGCTCACCGCGATCATCAGCACCGCGGTGCTCGGCTATGCGTTTAAGCGAAGCATCGTGGACCCCCTTTACAAGCACGGCATGATGCAAATCGTGGTGGCCACCATTGGCTTGGGCTTGATTTTGCGCAACAGCATGCGCGCAGGCTACAGCGCTGAAGCCCAGCCTTTTCCTTCGCTGTTTGCTGACAAGGTCCTTAACATCGCTGGCGTCAACATCAGTATGGGCGACATTGGCACCTTCGTTTGCGCGCTGTTGATCGTCTTTGCCACGCAAGCCTTTCTTTCCAAAACCATCACCGGCCGCGCGATGCAGGCCGTGGCGCAAAACACGGAGAGCGCACAGGTGCTGGGCATCAATGTGCCTCGGATGATTTTCTATACCTTTGCGATCAATGCGGTGCTCGCTTGTGCTGCAGCCATTCTGATCACACCGACTTATCTCGCCAAATTCGATATGGGCGACAGCTTGGGCACCAAGGCTTTTTTCGCGGCCATTATTGGCGGGTTCAATAATTCTCGTGGCGCTCTTTTGGGCGGCTTGATCGTCGGTGTGAGTGAAAACCTCGCAGCCGCATACATTTCGCCCGCCTACAAAGATGCCGTGGCGCTTGGCGTATTCATGCTGGTGATTCTGTTTCGCCCTCAAGGCCTTCTTGGCCGCAAAGAAGAGCGCAAGGTTTAAGGCGAGTAATATGAAAAAAGCACATATCGCAATGGCCGTGGCGTTCTTCGCCTTCATGTTGATCGCGCCCGCGTTCATGAAGAACTATGGCGTGTATCTGATGAGCTTATGGCTGGTGTTTGTGGTGGCCACCATGGGGCTTAACCTCACCGTTGGCTACGCCGGTCAAAAGTCGCTGGGTCACGCGGCGTTCTTCGGCATTGGCGCTTACGCCGTGGCCATTTTGCTGAAGGCTGGATTGTCTTGGTATTTGGCGACGCCCTTGGGCATGCTGCTGTGCTTTGCGGTGGGCTTGATCCTCGGCTTTCCAGCATTGCGCGTGCAAACGATTTACCTTGCCTTTGCCACCCTGGGCTTTAATACCGCCGTTTGGCTCTTCATGCGAAATGAAGAGTGGCTGACGGGAGGTACGTTTGGCTTCAATGGCATCCCACGCCCTGACGTGCTGGGCCTGTCACTGAAAGGGCATTTGGCCTATTACTACTTTGTCTTGGCCGTTAGCGTGGTGTCCGCCTTTCTGCTCTGGCTGTTGCTGCGCTCGCCTTGGGGCAAGGCCTTCACCGCATTGCGTGATAACGCGATTCGCGCAGAGAGCTTGGGCATTGATACCCGCGCGTATACCTTATTGTCGTTTGCGATTGGCGCTGCCTATGCAGGCCTGGCTGGCGCCTTGTATGCCTCGTTGGTGGATTACATTGACCCCGCGTCGTTTACCGTGGGTGCCTCCATCATGATGTATCTGATGGTCGTGATCGGCGGTGCAGGCTATTTTCTCGGGCCTTTGGTGGGAGCACTGGTGGGCATCATCGTGCCCGAGTGGATTCGAGACGTTGCCCCTTTCCTTTCTAACTGGTACTTGCCTGTGTTTGGCTTATCAGTGGTGCTGATGCTGATTTGGCTGCCGGATGGCTTGATGAGCTTGCCAGACCGGCTCAAAGCCAAGAAGTTGAATAAGAATAGGTCATTAGCCGGCATTAAGGCTGCGCAAGATGCTACTCAATCAGGAGCAAATTCATGAGCCCAAACATGGACGACCCAGTGTTAAAGGTCACTGGCTTCAAGAAGGCTTATGGCGCAATTCAAGCGGTTGGCGGCGTGGATTTTGAAGTCATGCCGGGAGAAATTTTTGGCGTGATTGGTCCCAATGGCTCAGGTAAAACGACCTTGTTCAATGCAATGCTCGGCCAAATCAAGCCGGATGCTGGCCGTATTGAGCTTAAGGGCCAAGATGTATCAGGCTTGGGCCCATTACAACTGTCTAAGCGTGGTGTCGGGCGCACCTTCCAAACACTGCAAGTGTTTGGCAAGATGACGGTACGAGACAACTTGATCGTTGCTGGCCAAGAGCATCACGGCTCAATGTTCTCTCGCTTGTCCGCCCCGGCAGATTCGGGCCTGGGCGCGAAGGCAGACGCCCTCATTGCGCAGTTTCGGATCTCGCACGTGGCTGATTTGAAGGCGGGCACACTGTCTTATGGTCAGCAAAAGCTCGTAGACATCGCGATGGCATTCATGAGCGATCCCGATTTGGTATTGCTGGATGAGCCCTGCGCAGGCGTGAATCCCTCATTGGTTGGCGGTATTTCGACGCTACTGAAGGAACTCAACGCCAAACCGCACGATGGCAAGAAGCGCAGCTTCGTGGTGATTGAGCACAACATGGATTTTGTGATGAGCCTGTGTCACCGGATCATGGTGATGGTCGAGGGCAAAGTGCTCGCAACGGGCACGCCTGCGGAGATTCGCGCCAACAAGGCTGTTCTCGACGCCTATCTGGGCAACTGATGGGAATGCGACTGACATGAACGATTTCACCCCCATCATCGAGTTTCGTGGCGTGCTCGCCGGCTACAAAGACCTGATGATTCTCAATCATCTCAATTTGAAGGTGCGCGGCAACGCCATCACGCTGCTGATCGGGCCCAACGGCGCGGGCAAATCCACCGTGCTCAAAACGCTGTTTGGTATTTTGAAACCGCGCGAGGGTCAAGTGCTGCTGACGGGTGAGAATATCAGCGGCGCAAGCCAAAAGGATTTGCTGGGCCGCGGTATGGCATTCGTGCCGCAGGGGCGCAATCTTTTCCCGCAATTGTCTGTTTTTCAAAACCTGGAGCTAGGTGGGATCACCTTGGGCGCGAAGATCACGCATGAACGCATTCCCGAGGTGTTGGAGTTCTTCCCTCGCGTGAAGGAGCGCATCAACTCACAAGCCAGCGCACTGTCGGGCGGCGAGCAAAAGCAGCTAGAAATCGCCCGAGCCCTGCTGTTGCGCCCCAAAGTGCTCTTGATTGATGAGCCTTCGATCGGCCTATCGCCGATCGTGGTCAAGGATGTCTTCAAACTGCTGCGGCAACTGGTCGATCAAGGCACGACCGTGTTGATGGTGGAACAAAACGTGAAGAGTGCGTTGAAAATTTCAGACGACGCCATTGCGCTGGAGTCTGGCAGATGCGTTCTGCATCGCAAAGCTTCTGAATTGTTGGCTGATCCAGACATTGAGCGATTGTTTCTGGGCGGGCATGTGGCGGTTGCAACTGGAGACTGAAATGAGCGATCTTTTGATGAAAGTGCAAGAGCGTGAGCCTTTGCAGCATTCTTTCTCCGATGCATCCAACCCGATTGGCCTGGATGGCATTGAGTTCATTGAATATGCCACCGCCAAACCGCAGGCGCTTGGGCAAGTGCTGGAGATGATGGGGTTTAAGCCCGTTGCTCGGCATCGCTCCCGCGAGGTGCTGCTGTATCGCCAGGGTGCGCTCAACATTGTGGTGAACGCCCATCCAGGTGAGGTGAGGGGAGCCGCACACGGGCGGCAAGCGCCAGCCATCTCAGCAGTAGCCCTGCGGGTACGCGATGCTCGAGCGGCTTATGCCTATGCGTGTGAGCGCGGCGCTTGGGAAGTGCCTACTCACGCTCAAGTCATGGAGCTCAACATTCCTGCGATTCATGGCGCAGGCGGCAGTCGCATTTACTTTGTGGATCGGTACAACGAGTTTTCGATCTACGGCGTGGACTTTGTGCCGATTCCTGGGGTAGACCAAGCACCGCCAGCCACAGCGGGCATGCATTTCTTTGGCGTCGTGCAATACATTGGCGCTGAGCGCAGCAACGATTGGATTGAGTTTTACAAAGAGCTTTTTGGCTTTGAATTGATTCCGGATGAAGAGCGCTTTGGCATCATGCCCAAAGGCACCTTGATGAAAAGCCCAGCGCTCAATGCGGGGGCGGGCTTCATGCTCCAAATGGTTGAGCCGGATGTGAACGTGCTCGATGGTGAAGAGCGCCTGCAACGCATTGGCTTGGGTGTGCCCGACGTGCTGGCGGCTGTCAATGCGCTGCGTCAACTGGGCATCGAGTTTGTCGAGACGAAGGCGGCGCACACGGAGCAACGCGGCGCGATCACCAAAACCTATCTTGGCGGCGTGGTCTTTGAGCTGGTGCACAGCCCAGAGAAGGGCTGATCGATGAAGCTCATTCGCGAATTCGGTATGGACACGATCAGCCTTGCCGGGCCGATTGAGGCCAAGCTTGCCGCCATGAAGCAAGTGGGCTTTGAGCAAGTGATGCTCAAAGCCAATGATCTGGTCGGCCACCCCGGGGGCTTGCAAGCCGCCGTCGCGGCCTGCAATGCAAGCGGGATGCGGCCCACCGGGTTTCAAGTGCTGCGAGATTTCGAAGGACTATCTGGACACTTGCACGACTACAAAATCGACATTGCCAAAAGCATGTTGCAAATGGCGCACAGCTTGGGCGCGAAGGTGCTGCTGGCGTGCTCGTCGGTCTCAGCACATGCCACGCAAGACCTAGACAAGATTGCTGCTGATCTGCGCAAGCTGGCGATGCTTGCTGTGCCGTATGGGATCAAGATTGCTTATGAAGCGCTCAGCTGGGGGCGAACGGTCAATGAACTGCCACAGAGCTGGGATGTGGTCTGCCGGGCCGACGCGCCCAACTTGGGAATCTGTGTGGACTCCTATCATGTACTCGCTGCCAAAACCTCGCCCGAAGAAATTGATTACCTTGACGCGTCCAAGATCTTTCTCGTGCAGCTCGCCGATTTCATGTGGGAAGAAACAAAGAGCTTTGAGGAGCGCATGACCACCGCCCGGACCTTTCGCGTGTTTCCAGGTGAGGGTGTTCACAGCGACGAGCTGATCGATATCGTGCTGCGGCTCGACAAAATCGGCTACCGGGGTGATTACAGCTTTGAAGTCTTCAATGATGACTATGTGAATTTGCCGCTCGAACTGGTATGCGAGCGAGCCAGGAAGAGCGCGCAGTGGCTGGCGGAAGACGTGCTGCGGCGCTCCACGCCTTTGCCCGGAAGCATGCGTCTCAAGGCGGTTTAGTTGCTATTTATTTAATAGCAAAATGCGCAATATTGATGCGGGCCAGATGCCAATTTTGATCATCGAAGTACAAGGCAACCATGGATTTTTCATTGTCGACCGAGCAAAAGTTGCTGATGGAGACGGTTTCGCGCTTTGTGGCGCAGGAGTTGCGGCCGCTGGAGCAGGCGGTTGAAGACGCGGGCGAGTTGAATGCGTCGGACGCGAAGCGTATTCATGCGCATTCCAAAGCGTTGGGGCTGTATGCCCTTAACATGCCCGAGCATTTGGGCGGTGGTGGCCTGACTAACGTGGATCGCATGCTTTGCGAAGAGCAGTTTGGCCACACCAGCGATATTTTGATTCGCAGGGCGTTTGGCAATGTGTATGAAGCGCTGCTTGCTTGCGACCCAGCCCAGACAGAGCGCTGGCTTAAGCCGTGCATAGCCGGTACGCGTGTGGCGTCTATTGCCATTACCGAGCCGGCCGCCGGCAGCGATGCGCAAGGCATCAAGACCCGCGCGGAGCTACAAGATGACGGTAGCTGGCGTTTGAGCGGGGCCAAGCACTTTATCAGCGATGGCGAGGTCAGCGATTTTTTCATTGTGTCGGCGAAAACAGGCGATAAAGAGATCTCCCTTTTCTTGGTGGATAAAGGTTTGGCTGGCTTTACCGTTGGCAAAGATCAGAAGATGATGGGCTTACGGGGCACTTCACACAATGAGCTGTGGTTTGACAACGTTCATTTGGAATCGATGACGCTATTGGGCGCTCGCGGGCAAGGCTTCAAGATGGCAATGCAGGTTTTGGGCGCGGTGCGCTTGGCGCAGGTGGGCGCGCGGGCGGTGGGCAAGGCGTCGCACGTTCTCAAGCTCGCCAGTGAATATGCCCGCGATCGCAAGCAATTCAATCAGGCGATTGGTGATTTCCAGATGATTCAACAAATGCTGGCCGACAGTGTGATGGAGATCAATGCGGCGCGTTGGATGGTGTTGCATGCGGCATGGAAGCTCGATCAGGGGATTGATGCGCGGGATGACATTGCCATGGTCAAGGTGCAGGCCAGCGAGATGCTCGGGCGCGTGGTTGATCGCGCGGTGCAGATCTTTGGCGGTATGGGTTTTTGCAACGAGCTTCCCATTGAGCGCTATTACCGAGATGCCCGCATTGCTCGCATCTACGATGGCACGAGCGAGATTCATCGCAGCAGCATCGCGCGCAGCTTGGCCAAGCGCGGCAATGCGCTGTTTGAGCTTCAGTAAGGGCGACCTCATGAAAATTCTGATACTGGGTGCTGGGGCTTTAGGCAGTGCGTTGGGTGGCGTGCTTGCCGAGGCAGGCCATGAAATCTGGTTGATCACTCGCAATGCAGCGCATGTAGGAGCGATTTGCCAGCATGGCTTGACGCTGCGCGAGGCGGGTGTGGATCGGGTGGTGCGCTTACATGCCAGTACGAATGCGCGAGATGCGGGGCTCGTTGGTGGGGTAATCGTCTTGGTCAAGTCCGCACAGACTTTAGAGGCGGCGCAAACTGCGCTCAGCTCAGTGGGCGAGCACACCTGGGTGATGTCGTTGCAAAACGGCTTGGGCCACGAAGAGGTATTGGCGCAAGTGTTTGGGCAGGCAAAGGTTTTGGCCGGAAAAACCTATTGTGGCGGCCAAATCATTGCGCCTGGGCATGTGATCTGTGGTGTGAAAGGCAAAGATACCCACATTGGCGAGCTTGCTGTGAACGCAGGCGGCGCCCTTTCGAAGCGCCTGCAAGAGATCGCGTTGACCTTCAATGGCGCAGGCATGGAAACCCACATGAGCGACAACATCGAAGGCACGATGTGGGACAAGCTGTTCATCAATGTGGCGACCGGCGCATTGAGCGGCATCACCCGTTTGTCCTATGGCTTGCTGTATCAAGTGCCCGAGCTGGCGGCCACTGCCGAAGCTGCGGTGTCGGAAGCCATGGCCGTGGCGCGAGCCAAGGGCGTGCGATTCGATTTAAAGCAGCCCTTGGACGCGTGGCGCAAAGCGGGCGCTGGCCTGCCTTTTGAATTCAAGGCCTCTATTCTGCAAACCTTGGAGCGCGGCGTCACGACAGAGATTGACTTCATCAATGGCGCGGTGGTACGTCTGGGCGCCCAACTCGGTGTGGCCACGCCGGTCAACAGTGCTTTGGTCGCATGTATCAAAGGCATTGAGCGAGGCTTGAGGCCATGAATCTCGGTGGACCATGCAGCGTCATTGAGCGCCGTGCCCTGCGCGAGCAATTGCTATAAATGTAATAGCATTGTGCGCATTATTGATAAGGGCTGAACCCCAAAATGGATGAAAAAATGAGCCCAAATCAGCAAAAGCCTTTGGCGGGCATTCGTGTTGTGGACTACACGCACTTTCTTGCCGGCCCGTATTTATCGCGCTGCTTGGCGGCGATGGGCGCGGAGGTGATCAAGGTCGAGCGGCCTGAAGAGGGCGACGCTGGCCGTGCTTACCCGTTTCAGATCAATGGGCAAAGCGGCTATTTCATGCAGCAGAACATGGGCAAAAAGGGTCTGTGTGTGAACATGAAAGATCCGCGTGGCCGGGCTTTGATGGACAAGCTGATTGACAGTGCCGATGTGTTCGTGGAGAACTACCGACCTGGCGCACTCGCCAAATTGGGAATGGGTTACGACGCACTGGCCAAGCGCAACAAAGGCCTCGTCTATTGCAGTATCTCAGCCTATGGACACACCGGGCCGGAAAGCCACCGCGCGGGATTTGGTTTGATTGCAGAGGCCAAAAGCGGCATCATGGCCATGGTGGGCTCGCCCGGCGAGACGCCGCCGCTTTTGCGCATCGCGCTCGGCGATATGTATACCGGCATTCACGGCGTGGCTGCAATCAATGCGGCCCTGCTGGGTCGTGTCAAAAGCGGACAAGGACAACACATTGATCTGGCGCTCTACGATTGCTTGGTGAGCATGCATGAGTACGCTGTTCAGTGTTACACGCTCTCAGGCGAGAAAGAAATCCCTGTGCAAACGGGGCATGATCTGCCCACGTCTTCGCTGTATGGCGCATTCGCGGCCATCGACGGTAATGTGGTGATTGCCGCGCAGGCCGATGAGGCGTGGGCGAGATTTGCCGCGTTGCTCGGAGGCCATGCCCTCGATGAAAAATTCAAAACGATGGCGGGGCGTAACGCGCATCGCTTGGAGATGCTGCCTTTGGTGCGGGCATGGGCTAGCGCGCGCTCGGTTACTCAGATTCTGAGCCAATTGGATACAGCAGATGTGCCCAGTGCGAAGATTCAGACCATTGACGATGTGGTGCGCGACCCTCAGATCATTGCCCGAGGGATGCTGGTCAGCCAAGACCACCCTACCGCCGGGCGTATCACGCTTCCTAACGTGCCATTTAAATTCTCTGGCTTCGACGCCACCATACGCGAACCTGCGCCGCTGTTGGGTCAA